>JAZFTY010000319.1:0-3397 GCA_036446935.1 Acidobacteriota bacterium
CTTTAACCCGTCGCGAACGTCCGGCAGAGCCCGCCCGACGATCACAGACATGGCATAGTCCAAATAGGACGCCTTCATCTCTTCTTCGATGTTGACAGGGATTTCCCGTCCGCGATGTTCAGGCATTCCGTCTTTCTCCTATTAGCCCGGATTATGTATAGGTTCTCGTCACGAAGCGACGAAAGCGACGCCCTGCCAAGGCGCGCGACCGAGGCCACCGCAAACGTACTCTCTGCAGTACGTTGAGGAGGCCGACTGAGCGCAACACGGGCAGGGTGGCTGATTTCGTCGCTGCATTAGAGAACTTGTGCATTGTCCGGGCTTGTTGCGGGTCAAATATCCAGGTTCTTCACGTTGAGGGCATTGTCCTCGATGAATTTACGGCGAGGTTCAACCTTTTCCCCCATCAAAACCGTGAAGATCTCATCCGTCTCAATAGCGTCCTCGATCCTCGTCTGCAGCAAGGTTCGGGTGTCCGGATTCATGGTGGTATCCCAAAGCTGCCGGGGATTCATTTCACCCAGCCCCTTGTAGCGTTGAATACCGACATTCTTTTTCCCGGCAGCGACGATGTAGTCAACCAACTCTCCCTCATTGTTGATCACCGTCTCCTTATCCTTTTCCTTGATGAGAAGGGGACTCCCCCGAAACTCTTCGACCTTTCGATAGAGGCCAAACAGCTGCTTGAATTCGGCCGAGGATAGGAGGTCGTAGTGAATCATGACAGGAGCTGCATGTCCCGCCCGGATCTGTAGCTTGTTCAGGCTGTGCTCTTCATCGTTGGTGATTTCACCCTCATATCCCTGTTTCTTCAAAACAGCCTCCAGGGCCTTCAAATTCTTGTCCTCCGCTAAATAACTCCGGTAGAAATCGTCGCCATTTGTGAAATTGCTCTGAGCCAGAATGTGCTCCAGCAAGTGGTCCACGACTTTGCCATCTCCTAATTTCCTGCTGAGCTTCACGTAAGTCGCTCGAAACGCCATCAGAGCATGCATCTTATCGATAAGATCCGCTTTCTCATACGATTGTCCGGTCTTGGAGACGCTGACCACCAGGTCTTGGGTCGCTTTGTCCATCAAGTACTCTCTGAGATGCTCCTCCTTGTGGAGATATCTCTCGTCGGAGCCTCTTTTGACTCGATATAACGGGGGTTGGGCAATATACACATGCCCAGCCTGGACCAGCTGTATCATCTGCCGATAGAAAAAGGTGAGGAGCAGGGTGCGGATGTGACTTCCATCCACATCCGCATCTGTCATGATGATCACCTTGTGGTAACGCAGCCTGGTCAAATCAAAGTCATCGGCGCCAATACCCGTTCCAATTGCCGAGATCATGATGGCGATCTCTTCGTTGCCCAGCATCTTGTCAAAACGGGCCTTTTCCACATTCAGGATCTTCCCCTTGATGGGCAGAATCGCTTGGAATTTCCGATCTCGCCCTTGTTTGGCCGAACCTCCCGCGGAGTCTCCCTCAACCAGGAAAATTTCGGAAAACTGCGGATCTCTTTCCTGGCAGTCGGCCAGCTTCCCGGGAAGGGAAAGGTTTCCTAAAACACCCTTGCGGCGGGTGAGATCGCGAGCCTTTCGGGCCGCTGCGCGGGCGCGAGCAGCTTCGACTGCCTTCTCCACGATCCGCCTGGCTACGGCGGTATTCTGTTCCAGAAAGATACTCAGTTTGTCATTGCAAATCGTTTCCACCAGGCCCTTGACTTCACTATTCCCCAGCTTTGTCTTGGTCTGTCCTTCAAACTGGGGCTGCGGCAGCTTGACACTGATGACGCCCGTCAGGCCTTCCCGGACATCCTCCCCGCTCAGGTTCTGTTTGAGATCCTTAGCAAGATTGGAAGCCGAAGCATGGGCATTTAAGGTCCGGGTCAGGGCTGCTTTGAACCCTGCCAGGTGAGTGCCCCCTTCGATGGTATTGATGGTGTTGGCAAAAGAGAAAAGCGTTTCGTTGTAACCATCGTTGTACTGAAGAGCGACCTCAACCTCAATATTGTCCTTTGCCGCATGGATATAAACAGGCTTCTGGTGTAGGACGTTCTTGTTCCTGTTGAGGTGTTCAACGAAGTCGACGATTCCGCCTTTGTACTGAAACTTGAGCTTTTTATCGGTGCGCAAATCCTCAACCTCAATGATCAATCCCTGATTGAGAAAGGCCATTTCCCGCATGCGTTGAGCCAAAGTATCAAAATTGAACTCCAAGGTTTCAAAGGTCTGAGCGTCGGGTTTGAAAGTGATTTTCGTTCCCCGCTTCTTTGTCTTGCCGGTCTTTTCGAAAGCTGTCACGGGAATGCCGTACTCGTAGCTCTGACAGTAAACCAGGTTGTCACGCCAGATCTCCAGGTCCAATCGCTCGGACAGGGCATTGACCACCGACACACCCACACCGTGCAATCCCCCCGATACCTTGTAGCTATCGTGATCAAATTTCCCGCCCGCATGAAGTGTCGTCATCACCACTTCTGCGCCCGGTATCCCTTTCTCGGGGTGAATGTCGACGGGAATTCCTCGTCCGTCGTCGATGACGGTCACCGAGTTATCGATGTGAATGGTCAGTGAAATATTCTTGCAATACCCCCCCAGCGCTTCATCCACCGAGTTGTCTATGACTTCATAAACGAGGTGGTGAAGTCCCGGAGCTCCAGTCGAACCAATGTACATGGCCGGGCGCTTTCGAACAGCCTCCAGACCTTCCAGTATCTTGATTTTATCAGCGGTGTAGCTCGTCTCGATATCGAGTGCGTCGATTTTCTCAGCCATACATTATTCGCCCCTTATAAACTGCTCTCATTATAACATATGACCTCTGGTGACTCTCCCTATATATTGAATATGTTGTGTGTAGGTATATAGTTAACCACTATATATTGTGGTCCGCGCTCTTTTTCTGAAACAGGGCCCAGGTAACCCAACCAGCGCCCCTAAAAAGGTGAATTGGGCGGTCAGAGGGAGTTTTTTTGGAGGGGGAATGAGACCCAGTCGCTAAGGCCCCTCTACGGGTGAAAACCACTTCCTGGTCGGCCCGTGGGCTAAAGCCCACGGCTCTGAATGCGTCATACCAAGGGCGGGTGCCATCCTAACTGTTCCGGCTAGAGTTTCATGGGCATGATCACGTACTGATGGAGGTAGTCTCCCTTGGGCCTAGGTTTCAACAGGCCCTGGGTTTCCTCATCGCGGAGATCAAGCTCGATCTCCTCACTGTCCAAGCCCGAAAGAAAATCGAGCAGGTATTGGGCATTAAACCCGATCCCCACCGATTCCCCTTTGTAGATGGCAGGCAGGCTTTCCTTTGCTTCCCCGACTTCCGCCCCACTGGAATGAATGTCCAACTGATTTTCTGTGACCGACAGACGGACTGCGTGCGATTCTTCATCGGCCATAACGGACACCCG
>JAZFTY010000320.1:0-6649 GCA_036446935.1 Acidobacteriota bacterium
GGAAGACCATCATCGATTAGAGGCATTCGGGCATCTTCAAAAGGGCGTCCTTGAGCTTGTCCAGAATGGCATCGAAGTCTATTCGGTGGTGGGAGACAATGAGGTGGAAGCTCTGGAAGAAGTGACTCAACGGATCCCCGCCTTTCATCTGGTTGGCCAGGGTGGAAAATGGGAATGGGTGACCCTGTCCCATCAGAGCAAGCCCATCATGAATATCTTGGGTTGGTCTTTCCCCAAGCGGGGAATCCCCCAGAGTCCGTTGGAGCAGGAGCTTCCCCTTCCTCCCGACGAAAAGCTTCCCCGTTTTGGCATCCTGCACGATCTGGACACGCCCGATAGTGTTTTCGCTCCAACCCCACGCCGTAGATTAGAGGACATTGAGCTCGATGGATGGTTTATAGGCCATAAACACAAGCCTTCCCAGCTTGGTTCCGACTCCCTCATTGGATATCTGGGGCCGCTGGTTGGACTCGATCCCAGCGAAACGGGACTCCACGGGCCTTGGGTGCTGGAGATTGATGATTTCGGGCAATTCTCCATCAAGCAAATCAGCCTGGGTCCGTTACGCTGGGAGGAATTGCCCGTTGCTGTGGAAAGGTTAAGAGGTCAAGCTGATTTCAAGGATGTCTTGAGAGACTCGATGGCCTCGCTGCACAAAAGGCTTTTACCTCAACTGAAAGGGGTAAAAGCTGTCGGGTGCAGGATCAAGCTTGTCGGATCGAGAAAGCTTCACCGGGATGTCGCTCAACGGCTGAACCCATCGGACCTGGAGGATCTCAAACCTAGATTTGACGACATCCTCTATTTCGTCGAAGGGATCATCGATGACTCTCGTCTTTCCCTGGACCTGGAACGCATTGCCCAAGCCAGCGATCCCCCTGGACTGCTCGCTCGTCAGCTACTCGCTCTGGTGAATGAGGAGGAAGATGCCCAGGATCTCATTCGTGAGGCCCGTCAAAGGCTGAAAAAGGAAGCTGCCTGGTCTACCTGGTCTCAGCTTGAGGAAATCCAATTCACAGAGGAGCAAGTCAGAGAACTCCTGTTGCAGGCCGGGCTCCCCGCTCTAAAGGAACTCCTGGGACAGATCGAGCCCGGCAATCGAGAGGATGTCCGATCATGGAGTTGAGGAAGGTCACGGTCCGGCAGATGCCGGGGGTCAAAGAGCCCTTCTCCGTCCAGCCTTACTCCTCGCACCTGAACCTCTTAGTAGGTCCGAACGAATCGGGGAAGACGACACTGTGCCGGGCTATACGGGCGATTCTATGGCCTGGGACCGAAACCGATGAGTCCATCAGTATTGAAAGCCAGTGGACTGAAGTGGGTCAGACTCTGACGGCGACCCGAGAAAAGGATAAGGTCCTGTGGCGGCGCGATGGGAAAAAAACACCTCTCCCTCTGTTGCCCGATGAACGTTTTGCGCGTTGTTTTACCTTGGGTTTAGGGGATTTGCTCCTGGACCATGGATCTGCCACAGACGCTGATATCGCGGCGGAAATTTACCGTCAGATGTCCGGCAGGTACGATCTGACAGCCATCGGGGAACAGTTCACGGTGAGCTCCAAGAATGGCCAGGCTGAAAGAAGAATCGTTCGCGATCTCAGGAAGACGGTAGCAGGTCTTCAGAGGGCGCAGCGGCATCTGACCAGGGAGGAGAATCGCCTTCCCGCAGTCTATGCAGAGCGAGACAGAGTTCATGCCTCGCAGGCGGAGCTGGATCTCTTGAAGACGGCTCGAGATCTGGCGAAAGAACGACAGCATCTGCGCCAGGTCAGGGCAGCACTTGCAGAATTCCCTAAAGAAATGGGCCAACTTCAAGGTCATGAGAAAAGGGATCTGGAGGCACTCAAGACGGATTATGCCCAGTTCCGTTCCCCGTTGCCCGACTGCGAAAAGGCCGTTCAGGCGGCCCGGACGGTCATCCAATCTTGTCGATTGCCTCATGGCTCGATTGGAGATGGAGAGCTGAGCACTTGGGTCGAGCGAGCAGGCAGCTTGCAAAGAGTGGAGATCAAGGTCGAGGAGAAACGAGACGAGGTCACGGTTGCCCAGGGAGCTTTAGCGGGAAGTGTCGAGCATCTTGCTCCAGAACCTGCTCCCCAAGGCCTGATCCCTTTGGACCGGGAAGATTTGGGCGATTTGGAGGGTTTCTTGCGCGAGGCGGAAGCGGTTCGGCAGGAGAGGATCCGGATCGACACGGATCGAATTTATTGGCAGGAGGGACAGAAGGGCACATCCAAAGCGACTCTGGAGTGGGGTATGGAGGCTCTTCGAAACTGGCGGGCCAGGAAAGCCTACTCTACAGGGCACAAGGTCCTCAGAAACCTTTCCTGGCTTGGGGTGATAGCCCTCATTCTTGGGTTGGACCTGGGTTGGTTTGTCCATTGGTCGGGGTTTGTCCTGGCCGGTATAGGAATCGGTATCCTGGGGGTCATCTTCCTGTATGAACGCAATCGAGACCTTGCCGCACAACAGTGCCAAAGGCAATACGGAAAACTGCGTCTCAAACCCATATTTGACTGGTCCCTGGAGTCCGTGGACAGCTATCTGAAAGAGCTGGAAGAGCAGTGGAAGGAGGCCGTGGAGATAGAACGAAGGAGGACTTTGTTGGACGAGCTCAAGGCCCGCGAAGAGAGCCTTGCACAAAGAGAACTGCAGGTGGATGAGAAGAGAGCGAGCCTGTGCTTGCAATTGCAAGTCGATCCGGGGGGAGATCTTCAACTGTTCCTGTATGCCAATCGGATCCTCAAATGGGAAGAGGCTGGTGAAAAACTTGCCGGGTTGAAGGCCCAGCTGAGTCGGCTGGAAGAGATGGTTCAGGAGGGCTTGGAGGATTTGAATACCTTCTTCAAGCGGCAAGGTGAGCCGGAGGTGCAGGATGCGACTGCCGCCCGGGGGCGACTTGAAGACTTGAAGGTGAGGAGTACCCGGCTTGAGAACGCCACACGGATCCTTGAGAGGGAATCGGTACGGCACGGTGAAGTGAAGTCCAGAATCAAGAGACAAGAGGAGCGAATCAGAAGTTTTTGGAACAAGACGGGGCTTCAAGTCGGCGATCAAGGAGCCCTCTACCAGTATTTGGATTGGCTGGATGAATATCGAAATCGGGTGAATGAGGGCAGCCACTGCGAGCAGAACATCCGGGAGTACGAGAAGAAGCTGAATACCCGTCAGGATCTCCTTGAGCTAACCTTCAAAGAAGCGGGTAGCCGTGTCAGGATTTGTGAGCAATCCGTGGCCAAGCTTGGGGATGTGATGGGAGAGATCGGCGGTATTCAAGCCAGTATCCGCCAGGCCGGGAAGCAGAACAGTTTGGAACAAGCCCTGACCGACCTTTCCGAGGGGGAACAACTGTTGGAAGAGCGACGTCAGGAGAACCTTCACAAAGTGGCCGGAAGGTTTCTTTTGGAACGAGTGAGTGCCCGGCATGACCAACAGAGTTGTCCAAAGGTCCTGAGGTGTGCAGCAGAACTGTTTGCTAAATTCACCCACCACAAATACAACCTCATTGTGGATGAGAGATCCGACTCTCCCAGTTTTCGGGTATTCGAGGTTTTCAGCCAAATTGGAAAAGGTCTTTCAGAACTTTCCGATGGCACGCGAATCCAGCTTCTGTTGGCGGTACGACTGGCTTTTGCCGATCAAATCGAACGTGGCATCAAGGTGCCCATCTTTTTGGACGATGTTCTGACGACCTCAGATCCATCCCGATTCCAAGCTATCGTCGAGAGCCTCAATGTCCTGGCAGTCGAGCAAGAACGGCAGATTGTCTATCTAACGGCTAATCCGTCCGATGCCGTCCGCTGGAGTCAAATCTTGATGAAAAAGGGGGTGGAGCAGGCGGCCCCCATCGATCTCGGGCAAATTCGAGGTATGGCCAAAACCACATCCCCGATCGAGACAGTCACGGGACGGGCTGTGCGCGAGGTTCCTTCTCCGGAAGGACGCTCCGCAGATAAGTATGGTGTTTTGTTACAGGTTCCTTCCCTGGATTTCAGAACCTCCGTTACCAGCGTTCATCTGTTTTACCTTCTGCGGGACGATTTAGGAACTTTGTATGCCCTTCTTAAGGCATCTGCGGAAACGGTTGGGCAGTGGCAAGCCCTGGTTGATGAGGGTGGACACAGGATCATCAGTGAGCACAAAGGGGAGCGTCTGTTGGCCCGCATCGATTTGATGAAGGCCTTCTCACAGAACTGGAGTATCGGTCGCCATCAGCAAGATAAAGCGAGTGTTTGGGCGGCTGTGGGTATGAGTGATCCTCACCTCAAGAGTCTGAAGTCCCTGTTTGAAGAGATGAAGGGCGACATTCGGCGGCTGCTTTCCGTGCTTCGCGAGGGCCGAGACAGCCGGACTCAGCACCTCACAGCCGTTGACGTGGAAGAGTTGGAGAATCGTCTCGTGAAGAGTGGTTTAATCGACAATCGCCCCATTCTCAGCGAGGATGAAATCGTTATGGCCGCTATCCCGCCTGTAGAGAGTTGGGTGGCACAGGGTGTGCTCTCGATTGAGGAAATCTCTCGGCTCGTACACGACTGGTATTTGCAGACTGCCCACTGAGAGTTTGGGGACAGGCCCAAGAATTCTCCCCGAATTCGGGGCCTGTCCCCGAACTCTCTAGCTGGCCTCGGACACCACTTGGAGTCGCTTGACCTTCTTGGAGGCAGGCGCTTTTCCAGCTGGACGCTCTTGGAGGGTCAAGTTGGTGGCAAACAGGATAAATGATCCCGAAAGATGGACCGCCAGCTCTGCATAGACCTTGGACATGTTGATCATCTCACCTGAGGGAGTGACTCTCCCCAGCGTGTCGCTAAGAAAGGAAAGAGATTTCAACACCTGTTCTCCAAAAGCACGGCCTACGCCGTCCGCCAAGTTCGATGAGGAGCCATAGCCGTCCAGTGACCCCATCAAGGATTCTGTCTGCAATCGGTCCGACTCAAAAGACGATTTCAAAATGCCTTCGAGACTGGTACAAGTATGGTCAATCGCAGCCTTGTAGTCTCCCGATTCCAGGTCGTTTTGCGCTTTCTGAAATTGATCCAGGGCTGTTGCTAAACAGTTCTCGCCCTCCAGAAACTCATATGACGGAACCGTAATCGGCCTGGCAGGGACATGAGCTGCGTTTTCGGGAAAGCAGCCATCCTTCATTCGCCGCTCCGATGGGTACTCCTGGAGTGCACTGTTGAGGGTTCGTTGGAAGTCCAGTTTATGGAGATCCTCTGAGCAGTGGTAGAAGAGCTCGAGGACATCGAAAACCTGTGCAGGCTCAGCCCTTTGGACAAACTCGTCCAACTCTACCGATAGCGGGTCCCCGTTGTCGTCAAATGCCCAAAGCTGCTCCACACCATAGATTTCCTGCAAACCATCAGTGACCGCGGTCAACACGTCGGTTACTTCGAGGACCCAGCTATCTGACGGGGTCCCAGGAATCTCGATGGGGAAGTTGAACTCCTCAAGAATGGTCGAAATTCGTTCTCTGAGGCCTGTGGGAAGCTCAACAGGGACGCACTTCTCAGACACCACTCTCTCGGAAAAGAGACGAATCGCCTTTGCCACCATAGGAACCTCCAGTCCGCCGAACAGCGACTATACTGCCTTGCTGTGACAGAAACGGGGAATGAGGTCGTTAACCCGCTTGCGGGTCGTGCGACGCCGTCAGGACGCCCCTTCCGCCGCTTCGTGACGAGCAGGTGTGAGAAATGCGGGTTTATGCTCCCTTTTCAAATTGCCATAAACCTCTTGGAGGTCTACCATCAGGGGACAGATGGTGGAGAAGCTCGGCAAAGGGAGCAGAGGCGAGGCTAAGGTAGGGGCTTTAGTGGTTTTGGCCCTCTTCGTTGGGATTGCCGGGACGAGCATCGGACTGATTCGGGCGGTTCGATCGGAACGAGAGATCCGCCAAAAAGTCGAAGATGCCCGTCAGATGTCAGATTTTCTGGTCAGTTTGTTCGAGGTGCCGGATCCCAGCGAGGAACGGGGAAACACGATCACGGCAAAGGAGATTCTCGATCGGGGCTTGGAGACGATCGAGCGAGATGGACCCAATCAACTCCGAATGAGGGCTCAGATGATGCAAACCCTGGGCCGGGTCTACAGCTCTCTAGGTCTCTATGAGCAAGCTCAACCGCTGCTTGAGAAGGCACTAACGATCATGAAGAATGCTGGGGATGAGAACCGTTTGGAGATGGTCGATGGTCTTCTCGAGTTGTCCTTTCTCTATGGCACTCAGCGTCAATATACAGAAGCGCTCCTTCTGAGCCGAGAGGCTCTTGCCATCCGCGAAGAAACCCTGGGAGCCGATCACGTGGAGGTGACCCCGGCACTTGAGCGGCTTGGAACATTGCTTCGAGACACAGGCGACTATGCACAGGCACGGAAGTATTTCGAAAGGTCGCTGGAAATTCGAGAGAACGCTCTGGGACCGGAACACATCGAGGTCGCCCGAACTCTTACTGAACTGGGCAGGCTGCACAGTATGATTGGCGAATATGAGGAGGCGGTCCGACTCTATGAACGTGCCCTATTGATCGGGGAAAAGGAGTTGGGAGCGGACCATCCTCAAGTCGCTCAGTCTCTGAGCGAGCTCCGCCTCCTCCAAAGGAGGACGGGAGAGTATGAGGAATTGGAGGGGCCCCGGGAGCCCTCCGAGCCG
>JAZFTY010000321.1:0-13292 GCA_036446935.1 Acidobacteriota bacterium
GAGTTGCGCGTCGGAGATCGCTGCATCGTTAGCACGAAACGGGGAGTGGAGTTGGGTCTTGTCATCCATGGCCAGAGGGCTGAGAATCTCGATCTGGGCGCCTCTAAAGTGA
Organism: Acidobacteriota bacterium; assembly: GCA_036446935.1. Classification (GTDB taxonomy): domain Bacteria; phylum Acidobacteriota; class UBA6911; order RPQK01; family JADFOI01; genus JADFOI01. The sequence continues at coordinate 113 of JAZFTY010000321.1, forward strand.
ATAAGGCCTTACGAAAAGCCACCGAACGGGATCTCTATCTTCACGAGAAGAAGAAAGATCAGGAAACTCGCGCCCACGAAATATGCAAAAAATTGATTCGAGCCGATAAGCTCCCCATGAAGCTCTCCCGGGTTGAGTATATCTTCGACGGCAGCCGGGTGATTTTTTATTTCACGGCAACGCGACGTGTCGATTTTCGCAGCCTGGTCAAAAATTTAGCTCGGCGACTGCGTGCCCGAATTGAAATGCGGCAGATCGGGGCACGTGACGAAGCCAAGTTAATTGGCGGAATGGGGTGTTGCGGCTTGGGTGAAAACTGCTCCGCCCGGTTCTTGAAGGAATTGAAATCCGTCAGTGTTCGAGCTGCCAAGGAACAGGGTCTGACCGTAAACCCTGGGCGCCTGTCCGGGATGTGTGGCCGATTGAAGTGTTGTTTGAACTATGAAGTCGGTGCTGCCGGTGGCTGCGGGTCTGGAGCCTGCGCCTAGCTCCATAAATACGATGGCCATTGTGGCGAGCGGAAGAACTCAACCTGTTTCTTTGGCCTTTTCTTTCAGTTTAATACTCCACTCAGTAAAGCGCTTGACTTCCTTTGAGGAGTCACTGCTCTGGACAAATTCCTCGCACACTTTCACTGCCTCCATAAAGGCGTTTTGTTTCTCCAAGACCCCGACCAGTTTTTCGTAGGCTTTTGCCCACTTGGGATTGAACTGGATCGCTTCCCGGTAACGCGCTTCAGCTGCCGTGTAATTGTGCCGTTTGTAGTAAAAATCACCGATCTCTACATGTTCTTTGGCCTTTTGAGAGTCTGGTTCAGGAGGGCCTTCCTCTAATTCATCGGCTTCATCGACTGGTTCAGCCGTAGGATCGACTCGAATCAGTACCGGTTTCCTCCCGGATCGACCTTCCTGCCCGAACAGGGGAAACCCAAGAATCAGGAGCAAAAGAGGAAGAAGATAGACGAAAAGTCTCATCCTTTGCAGATCAGTCTATTTGACTTTTTACCTCTTGTCAAAAGCTGAGGAGGATGCTAGGCTATGCCGTAGTAAGCTTTCTGAAGCATCTGAACCTTTACCAATCGTCCGTTTAGCGTCGAGGAAGAGGCGCTTTCTGTTGAGGTAGATAATCATGGTTAACCGGAAGTTAATACGTCCGTCGTTGTCCGACCTGAAGGATCAACCCCCTTCAAAGTATATCGAGGGTCAAAGAAAAAAGGTTCCTCCGGAAGCGACGAATGCTGAGCAATACTACTATTTGAAACAGATGTCGAACAAGACTCCGATGGTCGTCCAGCTCGTTGACGGCGAAAAAATCCTCGGCATGATTGAATGGTACGACAAACATTGCATCAAGGTGAACCGTGAAGCAATGCCGAACTTGCTGATCCCGAAGCACGTCATCAAATACATCTTCAAAGAAAGCGAACTCCAGGAAGTTGGCACCAACGGCCCTTTCGAGAGTGAGAGTGACATGGAATGAACCTGGCTGAACCCGTGAAAGGGTTTCCTGTCGTTTTCTCGACAGGGGATCCCCATGGGATTGGCCCGGAAGTCATCCTGAAAGCACTTTCGAAATTCCCCACCATCCATCCCATCCTTTTTGGAGATCCTCACTACCTCGAAAGGTTAAGCCAAGATCTGGGTCTGTCTTGCGATTTGGATCAGATCGAGATCATTGCATCGGGTCATTACGACTATCCTCCTGCCTGGGGCACATTGGAGAAAAAAGCCGGCCGATTTGCCCTGCAATGCCTGGAATCGGCCGTTGAGTACTGCCGGGAAAGGCGTTTCCCACTGCTGGTCACCGGTCCGATCAACAAGAAAGCAACTCATCTTTGCGGATCTACTCGACCTGGCCAAACCGAGCTAGTGGCCTCTTTTTTCCCCACGGCAAAACCGGTCATGGCCTTTTTCTCAGAGCGCCTGCGGGTCCTCCTCATCACCGTTCATATTCCTTTACGGGAAGTTCCCTTAGCCCTTCACCACGATGTACTCGTCAGCAAGACAGAGGTTTTCATTGAAGCCCTCCGCCGCATCGACATTTCTCAGCCACGACTGGCTCTTTGTGGCCTGAACCCTCACGCTTCTGAAGAAGGTTCCTTTGGTGATGAGGAGAAGACCATTCTCGAGCCTGCTGTTCACACACTGAACCAAAAGTATGGCCCTGAGACGGTCTCTGGCCCTTTTCCTGCAGATACGATTTTTCGCAGGGCTCTTGAAAACGAGTTTGATGGTGTCATCGCCTTATACCACGACCAGGGGTTGATCCCCCTGAAGCTGGTGGCATTCGAATCTGCCGTGAACGTGACCCTGGGCCTTCCTCTGGTCCGGACTTCCCCAGATCATGGAACCGCCTTTGACATCGCCGGACAGGGTATTGCCGATTCCCGAAGCATGGTACAGGCTATTGAATGGGGAATCCGGCTGGCGAGCCGGGATGATTCATGATACCTCCGGAATGTGGGAGGCACCTCAGGTGCCGAACGGCCCGCAAGGCAGCACCCATTTTCAGATTCGGCACCTGAGGTGCCTCCCACATTCCAGAGACTATTGCGGTGGAGCAGTAGAACTCTAACCGAGTTGGGAGAAGACGTGTTCATAGGCCCGTTGGCAAGCCTGAGCATTGAAGCGCACAAGAGCCTCGCTCGACAGCTGAAAGGCTTCTTCTAGAGCCTGGTAGAACTTCGGCAGTTCCTTGATTTCGTAAAGAGGCACAAGGTAATCACCCTTGAGGAGAAAGTAGTGGGAGAAAAGCGACACAATCAGCGGAGAATGGTGCAAAAAAGGATTGATTTCGTACAGGCGCATCTGTGAGAGACTCATCTGCTGTACCGCGTGCATGTCGGCAAAACTGGGACTGCGGACCCACTCAAAGAACCGGTCCATGGCTCCAGGAATAAGAACAGGATCCACCGGTTGGTGAGTGGAAGTCAGAGGCTGGCTTGAACTCTGCCGGTAAGAGTTTTCTTGATCGGGGACCAGGAGTTCATGGAGATCAAGGAGATCGGTGGAATCCAGTTCATCCATAGCTTTGGTGAGATCCATCACAGCCGAGAGCAGACCCTCTGCCTGGGACCGGGAAACTTCCCGTTGGCCCTGATCAGGGCTTGGGGCGCCCGTCCCGCCAGGGTCGCCCACCTTGCTGAGCTCGAATTTCAAAAGGGTAGGTGCCAGGTAGTGGTCAATGAGAGACCTGAGATCGGATGTCCGTTTGCCCAATCGTTGCTTTTGCTGGTCGAGAGAGGCCAATTGAGCTGCTAACTGGAACAATGGGTGTCTCGTTTCAACTAGAGACCATCTCCACCAGAGTTCGAACACCGAAACCGGTGGGACCTTTGAGGCCTTGATTTTCCTTGGATAGATCCACTCCCGCGATATCGAGGTGACACCAGGGGACGCCCTCCACGAACTCCTCGAGGAACTTGGCCGCGATAATAGCGCCTCCCCAACGGCCTCCCACATTCTTGATATCGGCAATGGAGCTGTCGAGTTCCTTTCGATACTCCTCATCCAGAGGAAGCCGCCAAAACTTCTCTCCCGAGCGCTCCGCGGCCTGCAAGAGCTTCTGGCAAATCTCATCAGAATTACTAAACAGGCCTGCTCGAAGATCTCCCAGCGCAATGACACAGGCCCCGGTGAGGGTTGCTACATCGACCATGTATTCCGGTTCAAGTTGCCGCCCAAAACAGAGGGCGTCAGCTAAGATAAGACGGCCTTCTGCATCCGTGTTGAGCACTTCAATCGTCTTTCCACTCATGGAGCGAATGACATCTCCCGGACGGAGTGCCCGGCCACTCGGTAGGTTTTCGACGGCTGGGATGAGGCCAACGATATTCTTCTTGAGCTGCAGCTGAGCAATCGCCTGCATGGCCGCAAGCACCACACAGCCCCCCGCTTTATCCGACTTCATTCCTTCCATCGATTTCGGGGATTTCAAAGAAAGGCCGCCGCTGTCAAAGGTGACTCCTTTCCCCACCAAAACAATGGGTTTTGCGTCGCTTTCAGGTGCTCCGCGGTGTCGCAGCACGATAAATCGGGCCGGTTCATCACTTCCACGGGCCACGGCCAGAACAGCTCCCATTCCCCTCTTTTCCATTTCGGGCTCACCCAAAACTTCAATTTCCAGGCTGTATTTGTCGGCCAAGTCAGTGGCTGTCTGAGCGAGGCTGGAAGGATTGACCCGGTTCCCCGGTTCGTTGATCAGTCTTCTGGCTAAATTGGTCGCCTCCCCTAAGATTTCACCCCTCTTGATGGCCTCTTCAATTCCCCCAGTCTCCTCATCCACCACAAAAAGGATGTCTTCGATGAAGTTCGGCGCCCTGTCCTTGGTCTTATAATCATCACCTTCATAGGTAGCGATAACCGCTCCTTCAGCCGCAGCCTGAAAGGAAAGCTCGGCATCCGTCTGGCTGAGACCGTGGACGGCCAACCGTTTGAAGTTGTAGCCTTTCACATGACCTACGGCTTTGATCATGAGGCTGCGAACTGATTGGGCGTTATAGTTCTTTCTTTTTCCTGCTCCCAAAAGAATGACTCTTCCGGCACCCAGCTGGTCGGGCCGGTGGATGACAGAAACTCCGCCTACCTTGCCCTTCCACTCCTCGGTACTCTTCAGCTCACCCAGTAGTCCATCTAGTTTTTGATCCAGTGTGGAGGTCAATTCCTCTTGATCACTGTCGTCCTCGAACAGGGGAATCATCAGGGCATCGCACTCGATAGAATCCCAAGTCCCCTTCACCTGTCGGATATTCATCACTTTCTCCGTTTCAATTCCGTCTGTACTTCCCGTTCAATCGTTTTTCGTCGTGAAGTCTCTCTTTTGTCGTGGATCTGTTTACCTCGGGCCAGGGCGATCTCTACTTTAACGTTTCCATTTTTAAAGTAAACAGAAAGGGGAACAAGGGTGAGGCCCTTTCTTTCGGTCTTCCCGATAAGCTTGTTGATCTCTCGGCGATGAAGAAGCAACTTTCTGGGGCGCAACGGCTCATGACTGGCATGACCTCCATGCGAATAGGGCCCAATATGGCAGTTTTCCAGCCAGGCCTCCCCTCCCTTAATTCGTGCGTAGCTTTCTTTCAAACTAATCTTGCGCTCGCGCAGTGCCTTCACCTCGCTACCCAGTAAGGCGATGCCCGCCTCGAAGCGATCCAGAATTTCATACTCGTAGAATGCCTTTTTGTTCTTACCCACAATCTGTTCAGACATCGCTCGCACCGTTGAGAAAGGCTTCCAGGGCACTGTTCCAGGTTCTGAGCAGGGGGATCCCTTCGAGTTCCAATAGATAGTTCTCGAGTACCGAATTGGCAGGCCGCCGAGCCGGTGTTGGGAAGGCGGAACTCTCAATGGGATTGACCCGGAGACTGAATCCACTGAGGGACACAATCTCACAGGCCAACTCATGCCATGAGCAGTTTCCCGAGTTGGTCACATGGTACGTCCCAAGTTTTTTCCCTTCCACAAGACAGAGTGTCATATAGGCCAGATCACTGGTGAAGGTGGGGCTACCCCGCTGATCACTCACCACATCCAGGCTCTCTTTCACTTGTGCGAGCTGCAAAATCTTCTCGACAAAATGAGATCCTTTCGATCCAAAAAGCCAACTGGTACGAACAATCAGATGCAGTGGGCAAAGCGAACGGACAAAACATTCACCCGCCAGTTTTGATCGCCCGTATTCGTTGAGAGGGTTGGTTGGATCCCACTCCCGATAAGACCGCTTCTGGGTACCATCAAAAACGTAATCCGTGCTGTAGTACACCAATCTGCTACCGTTTTCAGCAGCTACCACCGCCAGGTTCCTGGCTCCCAACGCATTGACTCGATAGGCTTCAAAGGGATTGGACTCCGCCTCATCGACGCGCGTTAAAGCCGCCGTGTGAAGAATCCAGTCCGGTTTCAATTTGGAAAACTTCTGACGAACATCGTGAAGTGAGGCAACATCGGGTTGGCGCGAAGAAAGGGGATAAATGGAGTGCTTGGCGAATGCTTTACACAGTGCCTGCCCCAGCATTCCTGTAGCGCCCGTAATGGCTATTTTCATGTTGTGCGTGGGTTCACGAACTCTTCAGGGTCTGATCCCGTTTTTCGTACATCTGTTCGTAATAATCAATATAGGCACCACTACGCACACCAGCAACCCATTCCGAATTTTCCTGGTACCAGCGCACCGTCTGAGCAATTCCCTCTTCGAGGCCAATTTTCGGCTTCCAACCCAGTTCCCGTTTAAGGCGACTGGCGTCAACCGCATATCGGCGGTCATGACCAGGCCGATCGGTGACAAACTCGATGAGTTCAGGAGGCTTTTTCAATATCCTGAGAATTTGGTGTACCATTTCCAAATTCTGTTTCTCTTGATCACTTCCGATATTATAGACCCGGCCGGGCTGACCCTCCATCAACACAGATTGAAGTGCAGTACAGTGATCTTTGACATGAATCCAGTCCCGCCTCTGAAGGCCGTCTCCGTAAACAGGCAGAGCTTTGTTTTCAAGTGCATTGAGAATCATCAGGGGGATCAATTTTTCGGGAAACTGATGGGTCCCGTAATTGTTGCTGCAACGAGTGACAATCACGTCCATCCCATAGGTCTTGTGATAGGAACGAGCGAGGAGATCTGCTGCCGCCTTGCTGGCCGCATAGGGACTGTTGGGAGCAAGAGGGCTTTCCTCGGTGAATTTTCCCGTCTCATCCAGGGACCCATACACTTCATCAGTGGAAATCTGGATGAAGCGTGAGACCTTTCTTCGGCGACAGGCTTCAAGTAAAACGTGCGTCCCTTCGATATTGGTTCGCACAAACACCGAGGCGTCGAGGATGCTCCGATCCACATGGGTCTCTGCAGCAAAATTAATGACCGCCTCGATTCCCTGGCTGAAACATTTTTCAACATCTTGGGCGGAGGTGATGTCTCCGCGGATGAAGGTGTAGCGAGGATCAGAGGACAGATCGGAGAGGTTTTCCAGGTTGCCGGCATAGCTCAGGCTATCCAGGTTCACAATGTGAACTTCATCCTGCTCCATGAGCATGTAGCGAATGAAGTTGGAACCGATAAACCCCGCTCCTCCGGTAACCAGCAACTTCACGGTGCATTCCTACTGGTTAAGGGAGCCCGTTCCACGGACTGCTCCTCTTTCTCGTTGCTGATTGGACTTCTCTTTTCCTTCCCCTGTGCCACTAAATTGTTAGCTCGTAAAAGAGACTCAATGGTACCGGCATCCGTCCACCAACCCTCCAGGATGTCGTAGGTCATCTCCCCCTGCTCGATGTATCGATTATTGACATCCGTAATTTCCAGTTCGCCGCGCTTGGAAGGCTCGAGAGTACGAATGATATCGAACACTTGGTGGTCGTACATGTAGATCCCCGTGACGGCGTACTTGGACGGTGCAACTTGTGGCTTTTCATAGATCTTCACCACCTTGTCACCTTCCAGTTCAGGAACGCCAAAACGCTCACAATTCGGAACTTCCTTGAGGAGGATCTTGGCCCCGGCCGGCTGTTGTTTAAACTTCTCCACATAAGGGCGAATAGAATCCTCAATGAGGTTGTCCCCGAGCACCACGCACAGTCGATCCTCTTCGACAAAGAACCTGGCTAGTGCAAGTGCTTCGGCAATTCCTCCTTCTCCCTCCTGGTAGGCATAGTGAAGATGACGAAGACCAAATTCTCGGCCATTTCCGAGCAAACGGAGAAAGTCGCCCGCATTGTTCCCGCCCGTAACCACCATGATGTCGGTGATGCCGGCGTCCACCAACACTTCCAGAGGATAAAAAATCATCGGCTTGTCGTAAACAGGCAACAAGTGCTTGTTGGTCACCTTGGTGAGCGGCCGAAGTCGCGTACCCAAACCACCTGCCAGAATGATTCCCTTCATATTGTTACCCGCAGTCCTGTGACTGATCCGATACAGATGCCAGCATACTGAGATAGAGTTTTTCCGTCTCGTTGAGCTTCCTTTCTAGTGTAAACGTTTCTTCGATCCGTTGTCGTCCGGCGCAACCCATCTTTTTCCGGAGTTGGGGAGATTCGAGGACTTTGCACAAGCCATCAGCCAGCTGATCCGCATCGTCAGGGGGGACTAGAACGCCCGTTTCACCGTCGATAACCAGTTCAGGGATTCCACCCACCTGAGTCGCGACGATCGGCAGTCTGCTGGCCATGGCCACTAAAATCCCTGAGCTCAAACCTTCCGAGAGGGAGGGCAGACAAAAGACATCGAAATTCTTCATCAAGGCCTCGCTGTCGGATCGAAACCCGGTAAAGGTGACCTTCTCATCAATACCGAGTTCCTTGACCCTTGCTTTCAGGGTGGACATCAATGCGCCTCCTCCCACCAAAACGAAGTGTACATCGGGGATTCTGGACAGGACTCGGGAAGCTGCCTCCAGAAGAGTATGATGCCCCTTTTCCGAACTCAGATGGGCCACCGTTCCCACCACCAATCCACTGTTCCCATAATCAAAGGCGGGAGCCTTCTGGGAATCCACCCAGTCCAGGTCAACCCCTTCGTAGATCACCTTGATCAGTTCGGGGCGAACACCCCCTTCGATCAAGGTTCGGCGAATGCTGACCGAGACAGTCACAACGCTTTCCTGCATCCAATTGTATTTCACACGGCTCAAGGGCGTGCTAAGTGGAAAATTCACACGCCTGGAACAAACTCTCAGTGGAACCCCACGAAGCTTTGAAGCCAATCCGCCTAAAACCAAGGGGCGGGGGGTGTTCAGGTGAATGATGTCAAAATCTTGCTTGCCCAAAATCTTCCAGAGCTGGAGAAAAGCCCAAGGGCTCACCTCGTTGCGTTGTCTAAAGGAATAGGTCTCAATGCCCGACTGCAGGGCTTTGCCGCTCAAGGGAGACTCGGACGGCGCCGCCAGCCAGACTTGATGTTGACGATCCCTGATGCCCAGGATCAGAGAAAAGAGCTGCTCCTGGCCACCTCGCCACACCCGGTCGGTGTCCACGTAAAGGATCTTCAGGCTATGCATCCCGGGAGTTCATCGGCATCTCTTTCGTTGAGCCTGTCTGGATCTCCCACAATTTCAGATCCTTGAAAAGACTGGATACCGCAGCCAGAATGGACACGGCCAATCCGGGCTTCCCGTCCAGAAACCCCAGACGCAGGAGATAGTTTTTCAAAAATATGGCAGGAGGGTGACACAGGAGGTGGACCCACTGAGCTCTTTGACCCTCCTCAAAGCGGTCCCTGGCCGCCAGAGAGGAGAAGCGTTCCAACTGCTCAAGGTACTCAGAGAACGACGCATAGGTGTGATGATAGATCTGGCCCTTGAACCGTGCCGTTGGTCCAGTGACCCTAAAGGACTCGTGGACTCGTCCTCCTTCCCAGCGACCCCGCGATTTCCTGAACAAGCGTAGTTGCCAGTCCGGATACCAGGTGGTGTGTTCGATCCAGCGTCCCATAAAATAGGTCTTTCGAGGAAGGTAGTAACCCTCAAAGTTGTTGTCCTGCTCCTTCCACTGGAGAATCTCCTCCTCCAGTTGGGGGCTAAGGGCTTCGTCCGCATCCAATGAGAGTATCCAATCGTGGCTGGCCTGGTCGGTGGCGAATTGCTTCTGATCACGATATCCCTGCCACGACTTTGTCAGGATACGATTCGTGTAACGAGAACAAAATTCCACGGTGGCGTCCGTGCTATCGGAGTCCACCACCACGATTTCATCGCTGACTGCCTGCAAGCTGTCCAGTGCACGTTGAATCTTGTCTTCTTCATTGTAGGTAATAAGCACGGCGGAGACTTTTTTCACACCTCAACGTCCTTATACTCGGGGTGTTTTTGCAACACCTCCCGCTGACTATAGTAGATTTGAATGGGTGCCGATTGATAGAAGAGCTTCAGCAAGTGGGAAAGGTCTGCGTCCGTTCTTTCCGCACTCTTGCGCTCCAACCTTCTCAGCCTTCTGACTTGCCGAAGTTGACGCACTGCCTGAAGGAATGAGCGGTAAAAACTAAAATCTAGAACCCATAACCGTGTGACTAAGAGCACGCCCAACATGATCAGATGTCGCAACACATAGGTCGGGGAATGCAGGTTGATCCAGTGAAAGAGGAGTCTGTTACGAACGGCGGCGGCCTCCACAAAAGCCTTCTTATGTTGGGCGTTAATGGTGGCACTGGTTCGGTGATGAGCGATACTGCGGGGTTCATAGTGAACTTCCCAGCCCCGCTTCCAGCCCCGATAGGAAAGATCCACATCCTCCCAATGAAAAGGGGAGAGGAGCTCGTTGAAACCCCCTAAAGCCTCCAACTTTTCGCTGCTATACGTGGAGAATCCCCCGATCGCATAGGTGGACAACAGCTGTCTCTTCTCGATCCACTCCCCGGCCTCGGGGGTCGAAGTATCGTAGTTCGTATAGAGACTCCAAAAGCCCCTGCGAAACCGACCCAATTTTCCACCCGTGGCGAATATGGGTTGATCCCACTCGAACACCTTGGCAGTCACAGCAAACACGTTGGGATCCTGGAAGTGAAGCGTCTGGTATACGAAATAATCCTCCTCGACTCGGACATCGTTGTTGAGCAGCGCCACCCAAGGAAAACGAGAACTCTTCAAACCCACATTGCAGGTAATGGCAAAACCCTGATTGCGTTGGCGTGTGATCAAGTAGACATCAGGAAATTCAGAGGGAATGGCCCGGGCGGTTTCATCTCGACCTCCATCGTCGACCACAATGATTTCGGTCTGGCCGCCAGTTTCACGTTGGTGGGTTCTGGCGGCCGCCTCAACGGATGGCAAATTTTCGCGCAGTAAATGAAGACCATTACAGGTGGGAATGACGATACTCAAGTCGAAATTCATTCAGACTGCTATTGGCTTCGGCGAATTCGTTCCTGGAGACGATCAACACTTTTTTGGATCTGCGGATCCTGATGGAGGTCGTGAGCAGTTCGATAGTTTTGGAGGGCTTTGTCGTACTGTTGTTTTCTTTCATAGAGGTAGCCAAGCCGATCGTAAACCTCCCAATTCCGGGGTATCAGCTCGACACACTTCAAAAACTCCCTCTCCGCAGCATCCAGGTTCTGAGCAAAGAGCTGGGCTAATCCCAGGTTGAACCGGGCCTCTCCATCCTCTGGATTCTCCTTGACATACTCATCGAGAAGAGCCACTGCTTGGGTGTAGTTTTTGGCCTCGATGGCCTCGATAGCCCCCTGAAACTGCAATCGGGAAAGGTAGCGCTTCGCTCCAGAGGCCTGTGGATCCAATACCCGTGCCTGCTGCAGATATTTCTCCGCTTCCAGGTAATTCCCAAGCCGGTAATAGGCAATTCCTAATTGCAGAGCATCACTGGCATTTCCTCTCTGGATGGAAACCGCCTTCTGCAAATCGGAGGTGGCCCGTTCGAAATCATTCATATTGTAGTAAGCAGAGCCACGGGTCCGATAGATCTGGTACTGGTCGCGAGGGGATCGAGCGTAGTCTTCACCTTGGTCCAGGGTAGCAATCGCCTCTCGATACCGGCCCTCGTTAAAGAAGGAAAGCGCCAATCCGTAATGGGTCACGTAGTTGTCACCTTTGAGTTCCAGCGCCTTCTGGAAGGCCTCAATGGCCTTGTCATAAGCCTTGATCTTTAGATAGGAGTCCCCCAAGATGCGGTGGCCGCTTTCATAGTCCGGGTTAGTCTCGACGATCTTCTCAAACTCCTCGATCGTCTTTTGGTATTGTCCCTGCTTATAATAGGAAAGTCCCTTCTGATAGTCTCCTTCCTGAGCTATCAGAGAGGGAATCGTCCCGGCCAGCAGCACGATGGCAAGAGCCCTGAAGTTCACTGTTTTACTCAAAGATTCCAAACGCCTTCCAGCGTTCGATTTCGGTTCGGGTCGGAATGGATATATTCTGTACCTGCAAATACTTCAGCAGATCAAAAACATCGATCATCACAAAGTACGGGACATTCGGTTCGGTCTGGATGATGACCGGTTTGTCAGGACTCTGCTGCATCTTCATTTGTACGTAGCCCCCCATTTCCTCCAGTGTCATCGGGGTCTTATCCACCACATGCTGCCCTTCCCCAAGGATCTTGATGTGAATGGCTTCCTCGGGTTGCACATCAAGCTGAGTGGGGTCATCTTCGGGTAAATCAAACTCCAGCCCCTCGGTAGTGGCAAATACAGCCGTCAGCATAAAGAAAATGATCAGCAGAAAGGCAATATCGGCCATCGAGGAAGTGGGAATTTCGGCGGCGCTTCGATGGCGGTTCCTCAGGTTCATTAAACACCACCGCCGGTTTTTCTCTCTGTTAACAAGCCGACCTTCTTGGCCCCGTTAAGACGCAGCTGTTCCAACACGGCATCAATAAGCTCATAGCGAACCATTCGATCGGCTTTGATGACAAATTCTCTATCGGGGAGAAATCGAACGACTTCCTGAGTTAGGGGCCCCAGTTCCGCAGCCGTGCCCAGAGCAAAGGAGGGCCGTTCACCATCGGTGAACCGAATGATCCCTTCCTGGGTTATGGCGATAATTGCGGCATCTTTGGGAACCTCGGTGCGGATTACCGATTGTGGGAGCTCGACAGTGGTCTTCTCCGGGGAAAAGGTGGTCGTCAGCATGAAGAAGATGATCAGCAGAAAGGCAATATCGGCCATGGAGGCGGTGGGGATGACTGGTACAATACGACGGACACGGTGAGCTTTCATATCACTTTGGGTTGCTCCTCACCGATATCTCCGTCGCTCCTCTCCTGGTTAGATCCTTCATCGATTTCGCTGAAGGTCTCCAGCAGCATCGACGAGCTGGTTTCCATGTCCAGAGCGAAGTTAGAAATCCTATTGTTGAAATAATTGTAGGCGGATTGGACGACCAGAGCGATGGACAAGCCAGTGGCAGTCGTGATCAGCGCCTCGGAAATTCCGCCGGCCACGGCCTGAGGATTTCCCAATCCCACTTCAGCCAAGGCTTCGAAAGAAGCGATCATTCCGGTTACGGTTCCCAGAAATCCTATGAGAGGCGAGATATTAGCCAGGGTTGCCAGCAGCCAGAGACTCTTTTCCAATTTCGACAGCTCATGTAGAGCCACGCTCTCCATGGCTTTTTCGATCTCGACGTTGGACTTTCCGAAACGCAACAGTCCCGACTTCAAAGTGGTGGCGACCGGATGATCGAAAGATTCGCAAGTTTCGACAGAGCCACGCAAGTCCCCGGCAAGAAGCGACTCACGGATGG
>JAZFTY010000322.1:0-4068 GCA_036446935.1 Acidobacteriota bacterium
AAATGCTCACCCAGTTTGTTCTTGAGAAGCAGGAACAACAGGGCCTGAGCAACGATAATCCCCAATATCGATGCGATGATGGTCGTTAAATCCATGACTTGAGGCCTCTCCGGCGCAGTACTGCACCTGGTACTCAAGGAAAGTACTAAGTAGCTCGCACTTTTCACACCCGCTCTACTGCGGCGTCGGATCTGGCCGCGTCTACGGCGTTGCGCTCGGTCGGCCTCCTCAACGTACTCCAGAGTACGTTTGCGGGGACCTCGGGGCACCCGCTTGCGGGTCACGCGCCTTGTGTCCGCAACCACCTCCACCGCCTCGCTACGATCGGATGTGAAAAAAGCGAGCTAGACCCAGAATACGGACGGAGTCTGACAATCAAGATGGGGAAACTACAGCTTTTCCAGAAAGTCACCGATCAGTTGGCCTACCCGATCGGGAGCTTCAACCGGGGTCAAATGTCTCAAACCTGGCAGTACGTGGAGCTCGGAGTTTCTGATGTTCCGGTGCAGGTCTTGGGCCATGGCAGGGGGTGTGGCGGGATCTTCCGAACCCACCAGGATCAGGGTGGGGCAGTCAATCTGCGACAGTCCTTCTCGAGCGTCGAACCGGCCCAGAGCCCGACCGGCAGCTGCGTAACAGGAGGGGTCATTGGCAAGCACCATCTCCGCCACCATTTCCACCCGATCCGGGTGCTCATCCGGGAAGCTATCGCTGAACCAGCGGGACATATTGGCAGCAAGGACCGGTTCCATTCCTTCGGTCTCAGCGTTATGGGCTTTCTGCTCCCATACCTCGGGAGCGTCTTCTCCATACCAGGCAGTGGTGTCCACCAGGATCAAGCCGTCCAGTGTGTCAGGATAAGCAACGGCATAGACAATGGCGGTGTTGCCTCCCATGGAGAGTCCGGCCACGACCGCTCGATCTTCCCCCAGATGCTCAATCAAAGCTCGCAGATCAGCGGCTAGATCTTCAACGGTCCAGCCGCTAACAGGTTTCTCCGAGTTGCCATGCCCGCGAGCATCCCAGGTGAGAACCTGGCCATGATTCTCCAGAGCGGGCCGAATCGGCTCGAAGATTTTGCCGCTTGCTCCCAGGGAATGGCCGAAGGCAATCAGTCGACCCGCACCGCTGATTGCATAGTCCAAGGTGATGCCATTGACCTGAGCTTTTGCCGTGAGCGACCTCCTTTGGCTCGAACCTACCATGGATTTCGATGATTGACAATTGTGCTGGATGTGACTAACTTCTGGCGCTATGAAACGCCTGGTTCAGCTGAAAGTTTAGGATGTCCGATCCACTCCTGGGAGCCCTTTTTGCGGCGTTAGCTTCGACATCCTGGGCAGCAGGGGCAGTCTTTGCCCGCGTGGGCATGCAGCAGATGGGCTCGCGTGCAGGCACCTTCATCTCTCTAGTTGCAGGGTTTAGCATCATTTCATTGGTTGCCTGGGGTATGGATTCCCATGCCCTGTTTGCTGTCTCCGGGTCGACCATCCTGTGGTTCGTTCTTCTGGGCCTGATCCAATTCCCTGGGGGACGCTTCTTGAACTACACGGGAATTCGTTTGGCGGGTGTGGCCCGGACCACCTCGATCTCCGGCACCAGTCCCCTGTTTGCCGCCCTGTGGGCGATCCTGTTTCTGGGTGAGCAGGTCACCTCATCGATTTTGTTGGGGACGGTGGCGGTTGCTGTCGGGTTGGCCCTGGTGATGAGTCAACGAGGGGCCATTGCTTCGGCCCAGACCGAGGAGCGGCAACACAGCGGAGCAGGGCGTATGGCGATCGGACTCCTCTGTGCGGTGGCCGGGGCGGCTGCCTATGGAACGGGCCATGCCGTCGCTCGGCACGTCGTCACCCATTCGGCTCCAGCCCCGGTAGCGGCCACTTATACCCTCTTTTTTGGGATGCTGTTTCTTTTTGTCGTCTCCGTGCCTCACCTCAGCACCGATCTCAAAGCTCCCCGATGGTCCCTGATCATGATGGCGATGGCAGGAGTCTGTTCCTCCTTTGGAATCTTCTTGATGTATGCCGCTTTGGCCCGGGCGCCGGTGATGCTGGCTTCACCGATCGTAGCCACCTACCCGCTGATTGCCATGACCTTTACCCACCTTTTTTTGCAGAGATTGGAACGGGTGACCCTTCGGATGGTCCTGGGGGCTGCCATGGTTGCTCTAGGGATTAGTTTTGTGGTCCTGGGACAGGCGAGCTAGCCTGATACAATAGGTCGGACCTATGAAATGGATCTTCATATCCCTGTTACCCGGGCTGATGATGGTATCTCTCTTCTCACAGGGTGAGCCTGCAGTCAATGTGGACCTGGGTATGATCATGGACTCCTTTCTGCCGGGTGATCAGGTGTCCGTTCCCATTATTCTGGTCACCCGAAACGAGCCTCAAGTTGCGAAAATTTCCCTTGAGGTGGCCTACCCTTCAGAGCTGATTTCTTTTGTTGGGGTGACCCTGGGTAGTGGTGCCGAGGCGGCCGGGGCTGAGGTCAGAACGGAACTTGTCGAATCTACTGATTCGGAGGGCACCGAAAGGGTGGACCGAACGATCCTGCTCCTGGAGATCTTCGCATCCAATGTGATTCCCCAAGGCCTGCTTCTCAACCTCACTTTTGAGATGTCCGAACAGATCGCCATCAACCATGAGATTCTATTGGAGAATCTGAAACTGACGGCTCAGTCCTTGGATGGCCAGGACATCAGAGCGCGAGGCTTAGGGGGTGCCATCGCTCCGATCGAAGCGATTCCTGCCTGTTTCTTTTACATGCATTAAGAATCGGTGACACGCTCGTGATTGCCAAAATGTCCCCTGTAAAGCAACAAGTTGCGAGGAGTCTGGTACCGATAGCGCTGATACCGGCAGCTCTCGACCCCATAAAGCCACAAGTCTTGCATCCTCGGCTTGCCGAGCTAGGGCCAATTCGGTGCCAGACCTCTCTTAAATCCTTGATTTATGGGGTCAATTTCCGGAACTACGTGCGTGGCACCAATTCTGAATGTCAGTTGATATAGGGAGTCCTGGCAGGGTATCGAAGATAAGGGACTTCCTGCTGAGGATCCTGGTCGGGATTGACGTAGACGAACTTTCCATGGGTCATGGTTCTCAAAATGGGAATGTCCTTGATCTCCAACGGATCGATGGTGAGGATGTCCCGACCCAGCACCACCAGATCCGCATATTTGCCGGCTTCGATAGAGCCCTTCACGTCCTCTTCGAAAAATGCCCAGGCTGAGGTGGAAGTGACCGCCCGAATGGCTTCTTCCAGTGTGATCCTCTCTTCGGGGCGAAATACCTTTCCTGACCGGCGCACCCGGGTGACTGCTTCCTGGACGCTGAACAAAGGACCCAGCGGCGCCTGATCACTGCTCAGGATCACCGGAATGCCTGCATCGCGATAAGTGGCCACCGGCCTGGGGCCCAGATCGGGTCTCTCCGGATTAACCTGGTATCGCTCCTCGGCATCATCGGAGGCAAGATAAATCGAGCTGGTCTGTAAGTCGGCAGTGATTCCCAGACGCTTCATGGTCTCCAGGTTGGCCTGAGTGGGCTGGCTGATGTGGGTAAAGATGTGACGGGCGTCTTCTCGAGGATAGAGTCGATAGGCTTCCTCAAGTGCCTCGGTGGCGTAATCGAAGCTCTGCGGAGTAGTAATGTGCAGATAGAGCTGCCATCCTCGCCGGTGAGCTTCAATGAGCACCTTTCTGATGGTTTCCTTGGGTACCACAAAAGGTTTGTCCCCGGGCACTCCCTTATCCAGGCTCATCTTGAAGGTCCCCACCCGCAGAAAGTCGTTTCTGAACGACGAGTCGAAGAGAAGAGTGTCCATGAGGGCAATGCAATCCTCTGCCGAGAGACCCCGTATGGGAACCCGGATCATGGCGTTGATGCGGGCAGGCAATCCCTCCTTGCGCATGGCCAGTCTCTTATAGGCGCGGTGAGTGGGAACATTGTTGGTGGCCGTCAAGGGGTCCGACAGGCTGGTGATGCCGGCAGGGGCAATGTCTCTGACCAGCGCCTCGGCAATGTTTCTCTCCAGTTGGTCCACAGCCCAGACGTTCAGATATTT
>JAZFTY010000323.1:0-3392 GCA_036446935.1 Acidobacteriota bacterium
CTCCTCGGTAGGCTCAGCGGCTGCGACTTCCTGAGCAGCAGGTTCCTTGTCCTGTACAGTCTCTTCAGGAGATTCACCGGCTTCAATCCCCAGTGCCTGGCACAACGCTGCCAGCAGTTCCTCCTTGGGCATCTTGGCAGGATCCTGCAACGCTTCGTGCTCTACTCCTACAGCGATCTTGCGGAGTTGGGCTACAGTCTGCTTAGTCAGATCTTCGAACGTGTATTCCGTCATATTTCATATGCCTCAATGTCGTGGTTCAAGGGTTCACTGGCTTGTTTTTGAGGAAACCAGTCTGGAGGGCTGGGCAGCGCTGCTTTTGCCTTCCTGGACTTGCAATCTTTTCTTGCACGTATCACAAAAGTATACGAAGTCCTTCTTATTGATACTCTCCTGGGTGATGATATCGTCTTCCTTGGTGTCGGTCCATTGCTGCGGCGTGGAACAGTCTCGACAGATTACTTGTCGTGTTTCACCCACTCGCAAGGCAACGATTTCTTCGTCTTTATAAATACCCATAATGTTCCTCCCGGAATAGATCCATGTTCCAGCTAGCTTCTGAAGCCGTTTTGGCTGACACTTGTAAGAACGGTCAGGTGGATAGCCGGGTCAGGTCTTGTCAGATTAGAATAAGGGTTCACCCGGCTTTCTCCTTTGCATGTCCCCTCGGAATTTACACCGGGAGAGGGTGGATTTCAAGGTTTTAATCACTTCTGATGAGGAAGTGACATTCATGACGCGCTCTTTTCAGCCCGGATGATTCATAGGCGGTCCTGGCAAAGTGGCTGAAGAGCCTGCAACGCGACCCCATCAATTTACACGGACAGACTCCTGGTCCGGGCTAATCAACAATCACTCGCCAGCTGAAGAAAACACAGGATTTCCGGTTTGGATATGATAGGCAGGATGGCATTCAATGTCTCCTTGGCTCAGATCAATCCCACAGGCGGCGATATTGCCGGGAATGCGGAAAAGATTCTAGCCGGTATCGCTCAGGCAAAGAAGGATGAATGTGATCTGGTAGTTTTCCCTGAAATGGCCTTGAGCGGCTATTGCTTGGATGAGAAACTTCTCATCAACCTCCAGTTCTTGAGAGAAAACAAACAGGCGCTCATGGAGAAAATTCTCCCTGCGAGTCAAGGAATTGCCGTCATTGTGGGGTTTGTAGACTTTGACGAGCAGCGCAAGGGGCCGGAGGGCGAGGTCATTCGCTATAACGCGGCCGCCGTTATCCAGCAGGGTGAGCTTCTTCAAATCGTTCATAAGCGGCTGTTGCCCTCCTATCGGTACTTTGACGACAAGCGGTATTTCACTCCCGGGCGAGAGGTGCAGCCCATATCGATCCAAACCACTCAGGGTGAGGTGTCACTGGGGGTTTTGATCTGCGAGGATCTTTGGGAGGAGGGTTACGATTTTAAACCCTGTGCTCTTTACCGGGAGCAGGGCGTCGATTACCTCATCACCATCAATGCCAGTCCGTTTGTAGGAAGCAGTCCTGGCCAGAGGGACGGCAAACGTTTCGAGCGAGCTCGTCTCATCGAAGGGCAGGCCCGACGTTATGGTGTCCCCATCCTCTACCTCAATACCGTGGGTGTGGGCGATAACGGGAAAAACGTGATCCCCTTTGACGGAATGAGCCTGGCCTACGACCGCACTGGCCTCCTGGTTGCCGTAATGAAGCAATTCAGAGAGGACCAGCAAACAGTCTCCTTTGCGAAAGGCACGGCAGTACCTGTTTCCGAGCCGACCTTCGATCGTGAAGCTGAGATTTATCAAGGGCTGGTCATGAGCGTGCGCGACTACTACGAAAAAACAGGGATTTTCAAATCGGTGCTTCAGACCCTCTCTGGCGGAATTGATTCGGCCTTGGGCACCGCCATCGCCTTTGAGGCCATGGGCAGGGAATTGCTGGAGGTTTACAATCTGCCCTCTCAATACAATTCGGAGCAGGGTCAGGCTTTAGCATGCCAACTGGCAAAGAATTTCGAGCTGGAGTATCACGTCATTCCCATTCAGGAAATGGTGGATCACTTCACCCGGGATTTCGAGCATCACCTGCGTCCTATCCAGTCCTCCGTGACCCGGGAGAATCTCCAGGCCCGGATTCGAGGGCTGATCATGATGGCCGAGTCCAACGACCGGGAAGCACTTTTGTTAACCAACGGCAATGAGACGGAAATCGCACTCGGATATACCACCCTTTATGGGGACATGGCGGGAGGGCTCTCGGTGATCGGTGATCTCTCCAAGCCGGATGTGTACCGATTGGCTCAGTATGTCAATCGAAAATGGGATCAGGCCATGATTCCGGAAGGAATCTTCGCAACCGCACCTTCTGCCGAACTGCGGGAAGATCAGGTGGATCCCTTTGACTACCAGGTGGTGAGCCCGCTAGTGAGCGACTTCATGGAACGAGGCCTCAGCCCCACAGATTTAGTGGATTGCTTTCAGGAGCGCCGCCTCGACCGGCGGCAATACTCTCTGGAGGGGAAGAGTATCTACGAGAGATACAGCCTGGAGGAATTTCGAGAACTTGCTCAGGGCCTCTTTCGAAAATTGAACCGCTCCGTGTACAAACGTCTGCAGGGAGCCCCCATCATTGTGGTTTCCCGCCGGGCCTTCGGATTTGATCTGCGGGAGACGATTATCAATGGCTGGGAGGGTGACGTCACGAAGTGACGACAGCACGTCGGATGATTTCGCTGTTGCAGTAGAGAATTTATGAATAGTCCTGGCTAAAACACGCAGAGAATCTCGCGCTCCAGCACTTCCTTGCAGCGCTTGCACTTGAGGGTCTCTGGGATTTCGACAAAGCGAGGAATGGCTTTCCAAATCTCCCGGTGATCGGGGCGGATTTCCTCGTCTTCGGCCACTTGAATCTCGGGACGGCGGCGAACCTGTTGTACGGAGTACTTGTAGATGGCCTCGAAGTTACAGTGGTAGCAGGTCAATTTTTTAAAAGCGATGGTTAGCTCCACCTGAGAAAAACGGTTCTCCGAGAGAATCTCGTCGGTTCGCTGCCGAAACATGGAACGTTTGAACACCATCGGTAAAGTCCTTGAGCTAAGGGATAGACTACCCCGATTGGGGGTTGGGCACAAGAGTTTATGGTTGCTGGGCAGGAGGTCAAGAGGTCAGGACGGTCAGGAGGTCAGGTGCCTTGTTGACAGATCATCTACTCTCTCTTAGAATAGGCGCTCGTCCTTATAGGACAACTGATCTTTGACAATTTGGAATGCAATAGGGCAAACACACACAAGATAGAATTTTTTGTGCAACAAGAAATTCTAGGTCAAGCTACTAAGGGTAGACGGTGGATGCCTTGGTGCGAAGAGGCGATGAAGGACGTGGCAAGCTGCGAAAATCCTCGGTGAGTTGCAAGCTAACGAAGA
>JAZFTY010000324.1:0-2508 GCA_036446935.1 Acidobacteriota bacterium
TCCCAGAGCCACTCCCCGGCTGGCCCATCCGCAACACACCGTGGAGATCTCAGGATTCAGATGAGCCTCATACGTCCACAGGATCTCCCCCGTAGCCACACTGATGGCAAAAACATCGTCAGCCCCGGTGACGATGTAGACGACTCCTTCGTGCACGATAGGCTGGGCCTCCCCGGAGTACTTGTTCCCCACACCCGAGCCACCCAGACGCGCTCTCCACACCCCCTTGAGATCGGCGACATTCTGGCGGTTGATCTGGGTCAAAGGAGAGAATCGCTGATTGAAGAGGTTTCCCCCATTGGTCAGCCATCCATTGGTGGGCAGGGCTCTCAGGGTTTCTGCAGAGAAGGCCGGAGCGGGGGAGATTTGGCGGCTCCCTGAAGCCACATCAGACTGCTGAGCTTCCGGAGTTCCAAAAAGTAAAGGGGGAGACGCCACCGGGATGAGGAAGAAAAGGACCAAGCTGACAAAACCCAACAACAACCCAAGGCTAATCTGTCTATTCAAAGGATGCCTCCCACTTGAGTCATAGATGATAGAGCCAGCGGGGCTGGAAGGCAACAAACTCCTGACTGGTGTGCCCGATCCGAGCACAAAAAAGGGCCCCCCGAGGGGCCCCTTTTCATTTCCTGGGTCTGTGCCCACAGCTACACTCTTTTGAGCGCCTCCAGGACCCGTTCCGGGGTCATGGGCAGACGTCGGATGCGGGCACCGGTTGCGTTGAAGATGGCATTGGCAACGGCAGGTGCCGCAGGAGGCAATGCTGGCTCACCGCAGCCGCCCATCGCATCATCACTGTCCACGATATGCACCTCCACGGGAAACGACTCGCTCATGCGCAGGAGGTGATAGTCGAAGAAGTTGGCCGATTTGACACCACCGTCGGCAAAGAGAACTTTCTCCTTGAAAGCCGCACTGATTCCCATGGTGATGGCTCCCAGCATCTGAGCTTCAATGGTGTCGGGATTCACGTAAGGACCGCAATCGATGGCACACACCACCCGGTGGATCTTGACCTTTCCGGACCTTCTGTCCACGGAAACCTCGGCAACCTGGGCCACGTAACTTCGATAGGAGTAGTACCCGGCAATGCCGCGTCCTTCAGCTCCTACCAAGGACTTACCCCAGCCGGCTTTTTCCGCCACTAACTCAAGTACCCCATGCAGTCGCTTGTTTTCCTGGCAATGCTGCAGCCGAAACTCCAGGGGGTCCTTCTCGGCGGCATGAGCCAACTCATCCATGAAGCTCTCCACCGTAAAGCCATTGTGAGAACTTCCCACCGAGCGCCAGAAGGTGCAGGGGATGGGGTTCTCCGCCTTGACCCAGTTCACCGACATATTGGGGATCTTGTACTGGAAACGGGTCAGACCGGAAACAGCCTGGGAATCGATCTCGGAGCCCGGCCGGACCGAAAACATATTGGCCACGACCTTATGGGACCAGGCGGTCACCCGGCCCTCTTCGTCCAGCGCTGCCGAAATTCGGGAGGAGTTACCGGGACGATACAGATCGTGCTGGATGTCCTCTTCCCGGGTCCAGATGACCTTGACCGGTGTTCCCGTGGCCTTGGAGAGATGAACGGCCTCCTCTACAAATCCGGTTCCGGCCCGGCGGCCCAGTCCGCATCCCAGGTAATGGGAATGGACATGGATTTGATCCGGTTTCAATCCGGTAATCTTCACGGCCGCGTCAAGGGAGCGACTCTGCATCTGGGTGGAAACCCAGAGATCGCATCGATCCGACTGCACCTGAGCGGTGCAGTTCATGGGCTCCATGGGAGCATGGGACAGATAGGGCAGATGGTACTCCGCCCGGATCCGCTTGTGAGCGTTTGCGAGCGCGCCTTCGGTATCCCCTTCGTTGAGTGCAGAGAGACCCGGCTTATTGAGACTGGCCACCAGCCCCCGATCCACCGTTTCCGTGCTCTGAGCAGGAACGTCGCCCTGGCTCCACTTCACATTGAGGGCATCGCGACCCTTCCAGGCCGCGTCCAGGGTCTCTGCACAAACCGCAACACCCTGCTCGATCTTGACCACGTGTTTTACTCCCGGAACAGCTTTGGCCGCCGGCTCGTGATAGGACTCCACCCGGGCCCCAAAAGCAGGGGATCGGGCAATGGCCGCGTAGAGCATCCCCGGCACATAGGCATCGATGCCAAATTTGGCTTCACCGCTGACTTTAGCCGGTATATCCAATCGCGGGATGGGCGTTCTCATGATCTTGAATTCGCTCTTGTCCTTGAGCCGCGGATTCTCCGGTACGGGAAGTTTTGAGGCCTCCTCCACCAGCTCGCCATAGGCGATGCTTCTTCCGCTGGGCCGGTGGTGAACGCTGCCTTCTGAAGCCTGGCACTCGCTAACGGGCACCCTCCACTTTTCTGCGCCCGCCTGAACCAACATCTCACGCCCTGCGGCAGCGGCCTGGCGCAGGGGATCATACATCGTTCGCACGCCGCTGCTTCCTCCCGTCCCGTAGGAAGAACGGGGCCCTGGAGAATAGTACTGCTTG
>JAZFTY010000325.1:0-8256 GCA_036446935.1 Acidobacteriota bacterium
ACGTGCCGGCAGTGTGGAGGTAACGGCAACAAAACGCTCCAGCGAGATCCGGCCGCCCACTACACCTTCTGAATGCAGCATGGGAAGCATTACCTCCAGATTGCTGAACCCGGGACGCAGCGTTTTCAGAGTCAGCTCAGGATTGGCTTTTTGAGCGCGATTCAAGACACTGTGATCACTTCCCAGAACGTCGATGTCCCCATCGGTCAGGCCGCGCCAGATCGCTTCCACGTCCTGGGCGGTGCGCAGCGGCGGCGAAGCGATATAGAGGCCCGGGTCCGCTCCGGCGTACAGATCCTCGGTCATGTGTAGATATGTGGGCCGTGTCTCCACGTAAACGGGAATGCCTCGTGCGCGAGCTTCCCGGCAGGCGTCCAGCGCGCGCCCCGATGAGAGATGAACCACATAGATGGGTGCCCTCGTATGCTCGCTCAGAGCGATGGCCCGCTGTACCGATACGAGTTCAGCCAGCACGGGTCGGCTCTCGGCCCAGTAGCGGGCCGATGTTTTTCCGGCCGCCATCAGGGCGTCGGTGGTGTCGGTGACGATAGGGTGATCTTCGCAATGAATCAGGGTAATGGCTCCCGCTTCGCCCGCGCTTCGGATCAGATTGAGAAAATCCATCCCCCGTTGATCAAAGCTGGGCCGCTGCATTTGTATTTTCACGCTGGTGTGACCGGCAGCATACAGTGCAGCCAGCTGACGGGGTGCATCGTCGTCGAATTCGCGCAGTCCCGGTTGTATCAGGACGTCGGCCATGGCCTGCTGGGCGATCAGCGAAGAAACCCGGCTTACAGCTTGTGTCACATTTTCTCCCGTGCGGGGAAAGGTCATGGCTCCGATGGTTGTGATCCCACCGGCTAAGGCTGTTGCCGTCCCGCTGGCCAGGCCCTCGACACTACCCGGCAGATGGGTGTGAGGGTCAATGCCTCCTGGAAGAACCAGCATGCCTCGAGCGTCCACCACCTGTTCCTCTCCGGAGGGCAGTGGCGTCAGGTCGGGTGCGATCTGCTCGATCTTGCCTGCGCGCGCCCGAATGTCGGCAAGAAACTGCCTCTCAGAGGTCACGATCAACCCGCCCTGAATTAGCAGGGACCCTGTCGCGGCTGTCTGCGCGAATGAAACCCTGGGGCTCGCTCCCCAGACAAGAGTCGCCAGGGAAGCCCTTTTGAGGAATTCCCGGCGCACGATCGGCTCCAGTGGGTATTGACGAAGAATTTCATTGGTCATGGTGATCCCCCTCTTAAGATGTAGCAAATTTGAAAGGCTGGGCAGATTATATAGGCCTCGCCAGGCAAATCCAACAAGGGCTAGCCTTCTCACCCATTTGGCTTTATCATTCAGGGAAAGTTTATTCTAAACCGCTAGGGAGGTAGACCATGAAGAAGGGGACCGTATCTTTTGCAGTAATCTTTTTTCTGTTCACTGCTCATCTCAGTCTCGCTCAAGGAAACGCGGACACGATTTTGTACAACGGGAAGATTCTAACCGTTGATGAACAGTCCAGTGTTGCCGAGGCGGTTGCTGTTAGTGGCGACCGGATTCTGGCGGTGGGAATGAACCAAGAGATTTTGGAGCTGGCCGGACCCGATACGCTCCAGATTGACTTGAAGGGAAAGACGGTGACCCCGGGACTCATCCATACCCATGTGCACATGGAATCCCCCGGGCGTTACGGCCGCGGCCTGCCTGCCTCCCAGAGCAAACGATATCCTCTGAACTTCAGAATCGTGAAAACCAAGGAAGACGTGATTAAGCAGATCAAGGACACCATTGCGGCCTTTCAGTTCGAGCCGGGTGAGTGGATCCAGTTTTCCACCAACCCGAGTGGAGAGCAGGCCCGGCTGCTCTTTGACGAGTTGAACCGTTGGGAACTGGACAAAGGCGCTCCCGATAATCCCATCTTCTTTTCCTTGGGAGTCCCGATTCTAAACATGGTGCTGGTCAACAGTAAGGCCATTGAAGCGCTCTGGGACAAGCACGGGGACTTCATCGAAACCTACGGGCGTTATTGGATCGACGAATTTGGCCGGCCGGAGGGTCATCTGGAGGCACCGGCTGCCCGTGTCATTGTTCAGGAGTTTGCACCGGAGCCGGATGTCGAAGTGATGGGACCGCTGTACAAGAAAGGTCTTGAGGAACGGGCGGCAGTGGGGAACACGACCATTTCAGGGGGTCTGCATGGTTTTTCCGTGGAGGTCTACAAATGGCTCGATGAGCGGGATGAACTGCCGGTGAGGTATGGCTACGGTGTGAGCTGGACCTTTGGGATTCCGGGAGCGGACAATACGCAGTTCAAAATGGGCGCCGGTACCGATCGGGTGTGGATCACTTCGATGAGTGCCCGAGGCCTCGACGGAGCGGGGTCCAGAATGTGCATTTCGCTGGACAGAAACTCCGGGGCAGTGGCCGCTGCGGAAGGTGGGGAAAGTTCTCTGATGGGGCTTTCAGCGGTCTCCGAGTGGTGGCCGCGGGGCCAATGCAACCTGGACATCGAGTACAGTGGGGCCACCAAGGGAGCGCGTCTCAAGGCCAACTACTTTATGGAGTGGTTCAACCAGGTTGCCCGTGATGGGCTGCGCTCCGGAAATGTTCACGTTTCCGGGGATGAATCCTACTCCCGCCTTCTTACCGAGCTGGAGCGTATCGACCGGACCAATCCAGGAGCGGTCAAAGGTTGGGCCATGGACCATTGCACGATGGTCAATCCTCTGGATATTCCGAGGGCGGCCAAGCTGGGAATGATGTGGAGCTGCCAGCCGCTGGGCGAAGGGAACCGTGCCCCCATGGTTGCGGAGGCCTTCGGCGATCCGGTAGCCCACACTTATGTCGCTCCCATCAAGAGCATGCTGGAGGCGGGCATCAATGTGTCCCTGGAGGGGTTGTGGGACGGAGTGGAAACCCTCATTACCCGTAAGGACGAGGAGGGCAAGGTGTGGGGACCTGACCAGAGGCTGGACCGCGAGACCGCTCTCAGGGTCGCCACCCAGAACGGGGCCAACTATGTCCTGAAAGGGGACCAGCTGGGATCCATCGAAGCAGGGAAACTGGCCGACCTGGTGGTGCTCGATCGGGACTATATGAGCATTCCCGAGGAGGACATCTCAGAGATTCAATCTCTCATGACCCTGCAGGGTGGGAAAATCATTTTCCTGCATTCCGACTTTTCCAGAGAGCATAGCTTAAGACCCGAGGGCACACTTATCTCGACCTTGGAGGAACTCCGGAAGCGTCGGTGAGAAGAACTCTTCCTTTCATTCTGCTGGCACTTCTCGTCGTTTCTCACTCGTTTGCCCAGATTCAGGTGGGTACCGTTCAAGGCAGTGTAAGGGACCAAACCGGAGCTATCTTGTCGGGGGTCCAGGTCGTTCTTTCCCATCCCATCACGGGTCTCGAGCGCACCCTGGTCACAGATTCCCAGGGCAGGTTTGTCTTTCAACGCCTTTCCTTTGATCTCTACACCCTGCGGGCGGCTTTGCCAGGATTTCACTCCCAGGAGAGGAGCATCCGAATACGATCCAATCTGCCTCAGCTCCTGGAGATCACGCTTGAGGTTGCTGAACCGAGAGAAGAGGTGACTGTGGAAGCCCCTGTGCCCCTTACAGAAAGAAATTCTCCCAGCACCCAGACCAACATGGATGAAAACTTCATTCGTCGATTTTCCGGTGGCCCCTCTGGGGCTCGCCTGCAGGAGACGATTGCCACTGTTCCCGGGTGGGCGTTGGAGGATAACGGGCTGTTGCATGCTCGGGGGGTGGATGATGGATTTCTCTTTGTTCTGGATGGAATTCCGCTGGCGGATCGCATCGACCCACTTTTTGCGGCACCTCTGGATATGAACCTGATCCAGTCCCTGCAGGTGATCAACGGTCATATTCCGGCTGAGTATGGGAACGCCTCCGGAGGAGTGATCAGCATTCTCTCCTCATCCTCTCTGGGTGTTCCCTGGGAGGGCACGGTTCGAGTTGGAGGAGGGAGCTTTCAAACCGGTGAGGTGGGCTACCAAGTGCGGGGAAGTTTGGGAAGTCAGGTGGGTTTGAGCATCGTCAATTCCTGGACCGGATCTGGAATGAGATATCTGGATCCGGTCGATCCGGATAATTTCAACAATCGGGGGGGTGCGGTGCGCTTGACTGCCCTGGGCGACTGGCAGCCCACATCGCGGGACATGTTCCGATTCAATGTCTCCCTAAATGGCAGCGAGTTTCGGGTGACCAACAGTTTGGAGCAGGAGCTTGCAGGTCAGCGCCAAAGACAGGAATTTCGTGACAACACTCAGTCGGTGATGTGGCAGCACGCCTGGTCCTCGGATCGGGTGATCAATGTGGGTGGGTATCGGCGCTTCAATCAGGCTCGGCTGGTCCCCAGTCTCCAGGACACTCCCGTCTCGGCCAGCCAGTTCCGCGAGAACGTCCGCCTGGGTTTTCTTGCCAACTTGACCCTCCTTGAGCGGGGACACGTCCTCAAGATGGGTATTCATGCCCAGCGAGTGACTCCCAAGGAAAGCTTTTCCTTTTTTGTGACCGATGATCAGGCGGATCTCGATCCCCTCTTGCTCCAGTTTGACCAGCAAAACCCCTTTGTTTTTCAGGATCAGGTGAGTCAGGGAGAGTTTGCTTTCTATGTTCAGGACACCTTTTTTTCCGGCGAAAGATTCACCCTCGATGCGGGAATTCGATTCGATTACACCTCTTTACTGGTCTCTGCATCCCAATTCAGTCCCAGAGTCGCCGCCGTCTACTATTTTCCGGAAATCAGGACAGCCGTTAGAGGATCCTACAATCGGCTGTTCATGTCTCCGCAAGTAGAGAATCTTCTGTTGGCCTCCTCCGAGCGGGCTCGCGTCTTATCTCCCTTCATCACCGCTGAAGGGACAGGAGGTGCCGACATTCAGCCCGAGAGACAGCACGCCTTTGAAGTAGGCGTGTCTCAGGACGTGGGAAGTGTTTTCAGACTGGATGTCGCCTATTGGTGGCGCTTCGTCCGCAACTACGCCGATCCGAACGTCTTGTTCGGAACAACCGTTATTTTTCCCAATTCGGTAGCCGAGGGAGAGGCACAGGGTGTGGATGTACGGGTTGATGTTCCCGAAAGGAGGGGATGGTCCGGCTATGCCAGCTATTCCAATTCTACAGTCTTCCAGATCGGCCCGATCAACGGTGGATTGTTCGTCGAGGATGAGGTAATCGAGATCGGTCCGGGAACCCGGTTTATCCCCGACCATGACCAGCGAAACGTGGCCAGTTTCGGAGTCAGCTATCGAAACCTTCCCACAGGGTTGTGGGTGACCTTCTCGGGGAGACACGAAAGTGGAACTCCTTTGCAAGTGGATGAGGACGAGCTGGATGAACTCATGCAACGGCGGGGAGCGGAAAGAGTGGATTTTGATCGGCAGCGGGTGAAGGCAAGAACTCCGCTGAATCTTGCCTTTGGAGCTGACCTGCGTCGGGACGATAGCGTCGCCTTTTCAGCACGACTGGATATCCGCAACATCACCGGCGAGGAATTCGCCTTCAACTTTGGGAATCCCTTCAGCGGCACCCACTTCGGTCACCCCCGCCTGTGGAGGGTGGAGCTCAGCTTCAACTTTCGTTAAAAGGGACAGAAGTCTTTTTTCGAAGTCTTCTTTCTCTCGGAGTAGAACCGGACTCGGCCCAATCACAGCCAGGCTCAATTGACGCCCTCCGCGTGGATTGGTGATACTGAAGAAAGGCCTATGAATAGACCACTTACACGATTTTATCCGCTCATGGTTACTCTTTTTGGCGTCCTGGTGCTGGTCATCCCCCCCCTTGCGGCCCAGGAAGACTGGCCCGCCGCCATCCAAGCGCTGGAGAAGCAGGTCCGTTCCAACCGGGGAGATGAGAACGCACGCAATCAGCTGGCGATTGCCCACAATAATTATGCCATGGTCCTGGGCAAGGAGAAGAAATGGGAAGAAGCCACCAGCCAAATGGAGGAAGCGCTTCGCTTGGACCGCCAGAATGCCCGTTTCAAAGAGAACCTCAGCCTGGTCCATCTCAACCATGCTTATCAACTTTATCAGGAACCGAACAGCACCCATTCTTATCAAAGTTACCGTCACCTGAAAGCCAAGGGACTGGTGGAGAAGGCCTTGCGTTTCAACTCCAAGTCGGCTCCAGCCTACGTCCTGCTGGGAGACATCGAGTACGATAACCAACAGCTCCCCAGGGCCAAACTTGCCTGGCAAAAAGCCCAAAGGCTGGATCCCGCCATCAACGGTCTGGCCAATCGCCTGGACCGAGTGGGCCGGGAGTCCAAGGTGGAATCGGACATGAAGAGTGTGGCCGACCTCTACTTTACCCTTCGCTACGACGATTCCATCAAACGATCGACGGGATTTGATATCCGGAAAGTTCTGCGACAGGCCCGGGTGGATGTGGGGCGTGATTTTCAGCATCGCCCCAAACATAAGATCGTGGTGCTGCTCTACAGCAAGGAGGCCTTTCGAAAAGTTCGGGAACGTGCGCCAGAGTGGGCCTCGGGGATCTACGACGGGAAGATCCGTATTCCCATGCCGGAAAGTCAGCAAGACCTTCGCTCTGTGAAGAAGACCATTGTTCACGAATACACCCATGCGGTGGTCCACGAACTCTCTGGAGGCCGAATTCCCCACTGGTTCAACGAAGGACTGGCTGAGTACCAAGCGGCCAAATACGCCAAAACCAGCAAGCAAGCGAGTCCACTGAAACAGGCTTTGAGCGCTGATGAGCTTGTGCCCTGGAGCCAGATCGAGAGTCTCTTTGGCGGTAGCTCCATTAACCAGGTGAGGGTGGGCTACGATCAGTCCCACTCGGTGGTGGCTTATCTGACCCAGCGCTACGGTTTTTGGCATATGCCTCGATTGCTCAACCAGGTATCGCAAGGAGTTTCCTTCGAAGAAGGCCTCGAGAAGGAATTTAAGTCCTCCGCCCAGCGACTGGAGAAGGATTGGAAGCGCTGGCTGCCCCGGTTCTTTTAAGGCCGGTCCAGCTCCCGCCTCAGGGGCACCTTCATGCGTACATCTTTCAGGTTCAGTGAGCTAGTAACGAGGAAGGAGCTTCCAGAGCGCGTTGATGCACTCGCGCTTGATTTGTAAAACAGTGGACCTCACCGCAACTCGAAAATACCTTGCAAACCGAATTCACTCAAGAAATATGGGGTTGGACAGTATCCAGGGCTTGTCTTGAAGCAGGCCTGGAGGGTCTACAAGGTAGGCTTCCACACGGTAGGCGCCGGGTTGATCAGGATTCAGTGAAAAATACGTTCCCTCGAGCTCCTCAATCGTTTCCCCCGACCGTTTCAAGAGAAACCGTACGGGGGTCGGAGATTGAAAGACAAGTTCAGATCCCCGAGGCACCCGGGCACCCATGGGATGAAATTGTCCCTCCGTCCGCGCGTGAAAGGAGAAGCCCATAGGATCAGCGATGTTTTCAAAAGCAATGTAGGAAGATCCTGCCTTTAAGGCCTCCAGAATGGCTTCTCGAGAGACCTCGCTCTCAGGAGGCAGGAACACGTGGTTGGTCACGAATTCAAAACTCTGTAGATACGGATCGACCCTCAGGGAAAGGATACTTTTGCCGGAAGTCGTCTGAAGCACAATTCCGATATTCTGGTGAGCATCGTTTCCTGCCGTACCCGTCACCATCCTGGTCTCAAGCAAGCGGTCCCACTCGATCAGGCGATTCGGGTTGAGCTCCCAGAGCTGAAAGTAAAAGAGATCAGGGTAGAGGAGTTGATGATAAAGAAAGCTGATCCAATGAAAGGGTGTATTCCTCGCCACAGCATTCTCGTGCATGTTGTAGATTTCCAATCCGTCGAACCATGTGTCGACCCCTTCCAATGAGGAACCTGAGAAAATCGTGACCTCCCGGTTGCCACTGGTGAGAATCGTAGCGGATGGTGCCACAGGTTCTTCAAAACCGTGAATGAGAATCAACTCAGGATCTTCCATCTGGTGATAGCGGGTGTATTCCCTGCGGTGTTCGGTAAGGAAAAGATAGCGATAGCCCGCTTCCTTGGCCGCCTCGATAATCTCAGGATAGGTGCCTGTGCTGTGCCCCCCCGCAGCACTGTGAACGTGGATCGTTCCTTTCACATCGACGAACGGAGGCGATTCAACCTGCTGGCGGGGAAGGCTGCCCAAGTATCGGGCAACGAGGTGAGTTTGATAGAGCGCATAGAAAAAGGGAAGCTGAACGACAATCAGAGCAGCAAGGAGGTAGCCCGCGATCTTGATCAAGATGGGCATTATAC
>JAZFTY010000326.1:0-2105 GCA_036446935.1 Acidobacteriota bacterium
AGCTTCTCAAGAATCTCGGCGCTGTAAACGGGCCGATTCCGCACTTCCTGATCCACCTTTCCGCGCTCGTGTACCATACGCCTGGAGAGCTTTACTACTCCAATCTCGTGCAGGAGTGCAGCCAGACCCACCTTCATTTTCCCTTCGTCACTATATTTCAAGCTCCGTGCGATCCGTACTCCCAGGATGGCCACATTCACGCAATGGGTACTCACCGCGAACTCCTGGATTCTGTCCATCGCCGCAAGTAACAGGCCTGAGTCTTTGGAAATCAAATCGTCCATTTGCTGGACTATCCGCTTCCCTGCTTCCACATCAGGAGGCTGGTCCTTCTCAGCCCGGTGAATCGATTCCAAAACCAGGATCGTCGCCCTTTCGTAAAGTTGGGCACTTTCGCTTTCCGTTGTCCCTTCAGGCACATCTCTACTGCCTCCCAGTAGATCTCCGGTATCAAAATTGTTCAGCTCTTCTTCGGAAATTTGGTCAGGAAACCAAGTTGAGCCTTTGGGTTGCTCTGAAGGGGCTGGCTCTGGAGTGGTTTGCTGGGGTGAGGACCTGGCACGGAACTCCTCCAGAATATCCTCAATTCCTTCGACGGGGCTGGGCTTGGAATCCAGGGTCGCCCGTGAACCCAGTTCCTGGCGGTACTCCTCAAGATACTGTTCGATCTTCTGTTCTTTCCCCTGGCGGTCTTCTTTGGTATTCCCCTCCACCATCATTGCTTCCCCATTTTCCAGACCGGGAGACCCTCCACTAAAGGGCTTCTTTCCATATCTTTAAGCTATACAAGTGTAACAAATATCAGGAATTTCGGGAATACGATCTGTCGGTTATAATGACTCTTCTATGCCTAAAACAGCACTCATTACCGGAGTAACGGGTCAGGACGGATCTTATCTGGCCGACTTTCTCTTGGAAAAGGGATACCGGGTGGTGGGAATGGTTCGTCGCTCCAGCACGGAAAACTTCCAGCGAATCGAGCATTTGCAGGGGAAGATTGAATTGCGCCAGGCCGATCTCCTGGATCAGTTGTCACTGATCACTCTCATTGAAGAGGTCGAGCCGGATGAGCTTTACAACCTGGCCGCTCAATCGTTCGTTCCAACCTCGTGGGAACAACCGGTACTCACGGGTGAATTCACCGCCATGGGAGTCACTCGAATTCTGGAGGCCATCCGCCTGCTGAACCGAAAAATCAGGTTCTATCAGGCTTCCAGCAGCGAGATGTTCGGAAAAGTGGCCGAAAGCCCGCAAAGTGAGAAGACATCCTTCTATCCCCGCAGCCCCTATGGCGCGGCCAAGGTCTACGGACATTTCATCACCGTGAACTACCGGGAAAGTTATGATCTTTTCGCTTGTTCCGGCATTCTCTTTAACCATGAATCCCCTCGTCGAGGAAAGGAATTCGTGACCCGGAAGATCACGGATCATGTCGCCAGGATCAAGCATGGATTGATCGACGAGCTGAGGTTAGGGAACATCGAGGCCACGCGAGATTGGGGCTTCGCCGGAGACTATGTGAGAGCCATGTGGCTCATGCTGCAACAGGATCGTCCCGACGACTATGTGGTGGGGACGGGTGAAACCCACAGCGTGAAGGAGTTCGTCACCCTTGCCTTCGCTCACGCCGGACTGGATTGGGAAAAATACGTGAAGATCGACTCTACCTTCACCCGCCCGGCAGAGGTCGATCACCTGATCGCCGATCCCAGTAAGGCAAAACAACATTTGAATTGGGAATCCACGGTCAGCTTCGAACAACTGGTGAGCATGATGGTGGACGCCGACCTTGAACGAGTGGAGGCAAAGCGGGCTTAACACCTAGTTCACAAACACACCTATGAAATGTTTTGTCACAGGCCTCACCGGTTTCGTTGGGGCCCATCTCGCCAGTCACCTGGCCAGTCTGGGAGCCGAGGTCTTCGGGATTGGACTGGACAGCCAACCCGACGCACCTTTTACAGCCGTAGAGTGTGACATCCTGGACTTCGACAAATTAGCCCGCCTCATTACCGATTTTGAACCGGATTTCGTCTACCACCTGGCCGCCCTTCCCAACCCCTCAGAGTCCTTAAAAAGACCTCGGGAATACTATCGAGTCAATG
>JAZFTY010000327.1:0-3896 GCA_036446935.1 Acidobacteriota bacterium
CTGTTTCTTTGAGGATCTGGTGAGAACCACCGGAAGACTTCCGCTGGAAGTCGAAGAGGGATTATGGGAATTGGTTGCTGCAGGCCTGGCCACGGCCGATGGTTTTGACAGTCTTCGCTTCCTCATCGACCCCAATCGGAAACGTGGATTCCCACACCGAGCCTCACGCAGGTCCAACCGTCAAACGCTCAAAGGATCCATGGGTCGTTGGACTCTGCTGGGCTTACCGGGGGGGAATTCGGGAGGAGGAGTTCGGGGACAGGCCCAAGAATTCTCCCAGAATTCGGGGCCTGTCCCCGAACTCCCACACACACCCCAAATTTCCTCCCTCGACCTGGTGGCTCGACAACTCTTGAAACGCTG
This sequence comes from Acidobacteriota bacterium, assembly GCA_036446935.1. Taxonomy (GTDB): domain Bacteria; phylum Acidobacteriota; class UBA6911; order RPQK01; family JADFOI01; genus JADFOI01. Next base: position 364 of record JAZFTY010000327.1, read on the forward strand.
GGGCGTGGTCTTCCGTGACCTATTGGCTCGGGAGAGCCTTACCTTCGCCTGGCGGGATCTCCTGAAGATTTACCGGACCATGGAAGCTCAGGGACAGTTGCGGGGAGGAAGGTTTGTCTCCGGTTTTGTTGGCGAACAGTTCGCCCTTCCAGAAGCGCTCGATGCCCTGAGAGCCATCAGGCGCAGCCAACCTACAGGAGAAGTCCTCCGTATTTCAGCTGCTGATCCTCTGAACCTCATCGGGATCATTACACCCGGTTCCCGCCTTCGCCCCCATCCCACACGCTTTGCCTATTATCGAGACGGCGTGCCCGTGGAAGAGGAGAACTTTCTGATCGCCAAATCACTTTCCGCCCCTGTCATCAGAGGGAATTCGGGGACAGTCCCCGAATTCTGAGAAAATTCTTAGGACCGTCCCCGCATTCCCCTGCATTCGATCTCAGCCGGTGAAATTTCTTAAACTATGAGAGACAATGGACATCGAGTTTGTTCGCCTGGCCTTACGAAGCCAAAAAGGACTGGCCATATTTCTGCTCATCACCGTTCTGGTATTGGTGTACGCGCCCGTAAAGGACTATCCCTTCATCAACTACGATGACACTTTGTATGTCACGGAGGTCCCGCAGGTCCAGCAGGGTTTAGGATGGGACAGCGTGGTGTGGTCGATGACCGCCATGGAAGCGGCCAATTGGCATCCACTCACCTGGCTGTCTCACATGTTGGACGTCCAGCTTTTTGGATTGAACCCGGCCGGTCATCATCTCACCAACCTGCTCCTTCATATGGCCAATGTGCTTCTTCTGTTCGGTGTGCTTCAGCACATGACCGGGGCAGTGTGGCGCAGCGCCTTGGTGGCGGCTTTGTTTGCCTTACACCCGCTCAATGTGGAATCAGTGGCCTGGGTGGCAGAGCGCAAGAATGTGTTGAGCACCCTGTTTTGGCTGCTGACCATGGCCGCCTATATAGGGTATGTGAGAAAGCCGCACTGGGGACGTTATCTGGGCATGACGGGAATCTTTGTGCTGGGGCTCATGGCCAAGCCCATGCTGGTGACCTTGCCCTGTGTGCTGCTGCTGCTGGACTACTGGCCCCTGGGGCGGCTGGGAAAAGACAGCAAGGAGTTTTGGGAACGCTTGCCCAGGTTGGCGGCCGAGAAGCTGCCCCTGTTTATTCCGGTGGCAGCGATCAGTGTGGTGACGATTGCGGCCCAGTCACGGGCTGGAGCTCTCTCCTCATGGGAAGGGCTGCCGCTGGGGAGTCGAGTGGCCAACGCCGTCCTGGCCTATGGGATGGGTCTTAAGAAGATGCTGTGGCCGATGGATCTGGCGATTTTTTACCCCCATCCGGGAAACTCATTGGCAGTCTGGCCAGTGGCCTTAGCGGCTTTACTGTTGGTGATTCTCTCGCTGGGCGTCTGGTGGCAAGGTCGAAGGTCCCGCTATTTGGTGGTGGGGTGGCTCTGGTATCTGGGAACGCTGATTCCGGTCAGCGGTCTTGTCCAGGTCGGTGAACAGGCTATGGCCGATCGATATGCCTACGTCCCTTTGATGGGTTTGTTCATCATTCTGGTCTGGGGGACAGCCGAGTTGGCCCAGACTCTGCGTTTCCCCAAAGCATGGCTGCTGGCGCCGGGTCTGTGCCTACTGGTGACATTGGCCTTTCTCACTCGAGTGCAGTTGGGCTACTGGCAAACGACCCGTGCGCTTTTTGAGCATGCCCTGGCGGTGACCTCCGATAATCCTGTCGCTCACAATGCCCTGGGAATCGAGCTGATGGAAGAGAAACAACTCGGAAAAGCTGTCGAGCATCTGACCCAGGCACTGGCCATGGATTCGGACCGTGCCGACACCCACAATAATCTCGGTCTGGCTCTCTCGCGGCAGGGCAGAGTGGAGGAGGCGATCCAGCACTTTCAACAAGCTCTTCAGATCCGGCCAGACTCCTATGCAGCCCACAATAATCTGGGGCTCGTCGTTCTGGGTGCTGGACGAGTGGATGAGGCCATAAATCACTTCTCTCAAGCCTTGCTCCTCAATCCCAACTACGTCGAGGCCTACAATAACCTGGGAACGGTACTGCTCAAGAAGGACAATAGAGCCCAGGCCATCGAGTTGTTCAGAAAGGCGCTGGAGCTTCGTCCCGGTTTCGCCCAGGCCCACTACAATCTAGGAACAGAGCTGCTCAAGACGGCCGATTTCAGTGATTCGAAGGTCCATTTATTGGCGGCCGTGGAAGCGGATCCTGATTACTTGGACGCCTACGTGAATCTAGGCGTTCTGCTCAAAAGAGAGGGAAAGGTGAATGAGGCCATTGATGCTTATCGGAAGGCCCTTCAACTTGACCCCAATCACGCTGAGGCACATAACAATCTGGGAACAGCACTGGCCCAAAGAGGCGATTTCCAGCAGGCGGCCCATCACTTTCTGACGGCTTCAACGATTAATCCTAACTACCGTGAGGCTCAGGAAAATCTCAATCGGCTTCGGTCCAGGGAATGAATATTCTGACCTTCTTTCGTCAACATTCGAAATGGGTAGCCGGAATGCTCTTGATCGTGGCTACCCTCATCGTCTATCTCCCGGTCACGGGCCATCAGTTCGTGGCCCTGGATGATGACCTCTACGTGACCCACAATCCTCAAATCCAGAAGGGTCTGACCTGGGCTAACCTTGCCTGGGCCTTGACCGCACTGGAGGCAGGATTCTGGCATCCCCTTACCTGGTGGTCCCACATGCTCGATTATGAGCTTTTTGGATTGAACCCTGGCGGCCATCATCTCATGAGTTTGTTGCTCCACACCCTCAATGTCCTCCTCCTTTTCGGGTTGCTTCAGCGGTGGACCGGGGCCCTATGGCGTAGTTTCTTGGTGGCAGCCTTGTTTGCCCTCCACCCCCTCAATGTGGAGTCTGTGGCCTGGGTAGCGGAACGCAAGAATGTGCTGAGTACACTGTTTTGGCTCCTCACCCTGGGCGCCTATGTCCACTATGTGAGAAAACCCCATTGGCAGCGTTATTTGTGGGTCGTTGTCCTCTTTGTTTTGGGACTGATGGCCAAGCCCATGCTGGTCACGCTCCCCTGCGTGTTGTTGCTGTTGGATTATTGGCCTCTGGGCAGACTGGGCCCTTCCTGGAGCGACTTTCGGCAAAAAGGATCCAAGCTGTTGCTGGAAAAAGCACCGCTTTTTGCCCTATCTGTGGCCAGTGGGCTGCTGGCCATCCATGCCCAGCAGCTGCTGGGAGCCCTGCCTTCTCTACAACAGATCTCACTGAATACTCGCCTCGGCAACGCTCTGACCTCCTTTGTGGCCTATTTAGGCAAGATGGTCTGGCCCACGGACCTGGCGGTGTTCTATCCCCATCCAGTGTCTTCACTGCCGCTGGGACAGGTGATTCTGGCCATTCTGGTGATCGGCACCCTCACCCTCCTGGTGTTACGGGGGGCAGCCTCATATCCCTATCTGTTGGTGGGTTGGCTCTGGTACCTGGGAACCTTATTACCCGTGAGCGGTTTGATCCAGGTCGGCCAACACTCCA
>JAZFTY010000328.1:0-9944 GCA_036446935.1 Acidobacteriota bacterium
TACTGCCTTGGTAGACGAACTTGATGGCATCTACACCCAACTCGGACAGCTGGCGCACTAATGTTCGCGCTTCAGTTTCGGAAGTCAATTCTCTTGACCCTCCTGCACTTCGCCAGGGATTATCTTTTAAAACCGTGGCCGTGGGATGCCCACCTGGTGCTGTCAGTGTGGGCCCCACCAGAAATATTCGGGGGCCCTGAATTTCACCAGCTGCAACTTGCTCCCTGACTTTCAGATAGGGCTCAGCGATATCCCCGGTGGATTTGATGGTGGTGACCCCATGAGACAGGTATTCCTGCAGGTTGGCCGGTAATCCATTGTTGAGGAATTCGGCCAGTGATTCCTCGTCGACCGCGCTTCCCACTCCGAAATGGATATGGGTATCGATCAGACCAGGCAGCACTGTTTTGCCTCCGGCATCGATGGTCACCGTTGCGTTAAACGGGGTCTCGACCTCGGTAATGGTCTGGATGCGGTCACCGGTGATGGCGATGGTGGCATCCTCATAGACGGCTCCCGTTCCATCGATCACACGAGCATGGATGAGGATGAGATCGGCCGTTTCAGGTGGCGACCCGCAACCGAGCAATAGAGTCGTCAGGAACACACCCGCCCATACGGTTGGTTTTGCGATTAAACACTTCATCTCAAAGTACCCCTTGTTGACGGAAAGATTCTCGGGTTGTTAAAACGGTGCCTAATGGTCTGTCTGACCACGGCCTTCCACCCCCTAACATGACTTGAATCTTGCTTCGATCCTAACCCTTGCAAGGGTAAAAGGCAATGGAAACGCCACCCTGGCCCATCGTTGACAGGTAGCAGGTGAGAACCCATAATGGCCTCGTTTCCCAATCCAAGCCCATGCTCGAAAGCCTCAAAAAACAGTTTCGGCAAAAGACTTTCCTAGCCTACCTGGCCATTGTGCGGATCTTTGTCGGCTATCACTTTATCCGCGTGTCCTGGGGAAAGGTCTCCGGTACTTTTTTGAGCGGCGAAGCGCTGCCTCGAATGTTGGCCAATGTGACGGATGACCCGTTTTTGTGGCATCAGGATTTTCTCTCAGGGGTGGTCATCCCTAACCCGGTTTTTTTCAGCTATTTGGTTGCCTTTGGAGAACTGGCCATCGGTATCTCTCTGGTGCTGGGGTGTCTGGTGAGGGTTTCGTCGCTGTTTGGGGCCTTCCACAATCTGAACATCTATCTGGCCATCGGTATCCCACAGGGTGGCGCAGTACTTGGCCTGAACCGTCTCTTTATCGTCTGCCTGTTGGTCTTTGCGGTGGCCGGTGCCGGAAGAGCCTTGGGTGTGGACGCCATCTTGAAAAGGAAGTTTTTCCGCAGCTGGCTATTCTGACATGTCCTCCCATCCCTCCGACTCCAACAATCCTCCTGCTGTCTCATCGTCAGGAAGCGTGATCTCGTCAGACGGCGTACCGATCAACTACCAGGTGCAGGGTAGTGGGACGCCCACTCTGTTCTTCGTTCACTGCTGGTCCGGCGACCAAACCTATTGGAAGGCTCAGGTGAGTCATTTTTCTCCTCAATACAGGGTGGTGACCCTTGATCTGGCGGGTCATGGGAAGTCGGGGCTCAACCGTAAGGATTGGACCATCTCAGCCTTTGCCCGGGACGTGGTCGCGGTTGTCGATCATTTGAATCTGGATGAGATTGTGTTGATCGGGCACTCCATGGGGGGGACGGTGGTCCTGGAGGCAGCCGTTCAGATTCCCGAGCGCATCGTGACCTTGGTGGCAGTGGACACTCTCTTTGACAAGTGGGCAAGGTTGACTCCCGAACAACGGGAACGATTCCTGGTCCCCTTCCGCACGAATTTTGTTGAAACCACCCGCAACTGGGTGGGCCACAACCTTTTCCTCCCCACTTCCGAGCCTGACCTGGTGGAAAGGCTCGTTGCCGATATGTCGGCCGCCCCTCCCGAGGTCGGCAGCGCTTCCATGGACGCCGTCTACGAATGGGGGAAAAGGGACTTTGAAGAAGCCCTGGGGCGCCTGCGGACGCGAGTGTTCATGATCCAGGCAGAGAGCAACGCAAAGAACCTTCAAGTTGTGAAGAGCTTCGCCTCTTCATTTGAATCTTTTCAAGTGTCGGTGGTGCCCGAAGTGAGTCACTTCATCATGATGGAGCAGCCGGAGACGTTTAACCGTCTTCTGACCCAGGCAATCGAGCAGCTGTAGGGACACTCGTCTCGTCAATCGGCTTCAGAGTTCACTTTGACGGTGACATAGAACATGAGTAGTGGTTGATCACCCTCGGCCAGGAAATCATGCGGTGTGTTTGCTGAAATGTGGCAAAGGACCCCCGGGGACACCGTGGATTCTTCATCTCGCAGCCGCAAACGCCCCTGGCCCTTCAATACCAAGCCAATCACTTCCGCATCCGTATGGGTGATCCACTTCTCATCTTCTCTCTGGCGAGGTTGGAAAAGCACCAGCCCGGCCTGATAGTTCGGGAAATTCAACGGAGTCACCGTACTGATCTCGTCGTTGATGGTTACCAACTCCTTCAGTAGGGTGTCGGTCGTGGTGATCATTTCATCAAAAGGGGTACCGGCCTGAGTGACCTTCTACCCAAGCCCGGATGATGCATCGTCCGGGCTACTCGAGACCCATCACCTGAATCGGAGCGGTCAGTTGGAGGGTTCCCCACACCACTTTGATGGTCACATTCTCGACCGCATCTTCTTGGGCTGCCAGCGATATGTCCAGCTTATCTGTGGTTTCTTCTGCTATCGCAAAGGTCATGGGTACCATAAAGTCGATGGTCGCTTTGGCGATCTCTGAAGCGTCCAGGTGAGCCCGCCGAATTTTCGTGGGATCCATAAAAGCCAGGCTCCAGGTGCTCCCATCCTCGGATCGATGAACACCCAGATAGTAGGCTCCAACGGCGATGTCCCTGCCAGCGATTCTCAACGGTAAATTCGTATCCAGGACAGTCCAGAAGTCGTTTCCCATTCGCCATACCCGTCCTTGGGTCATTTGATCAAAGGTGGTCGGATCTTCATACTCGGATCTCCACTGGGGCTGTCCGTAATGGATGGCCAACTGGCCTGGAAAGCTACGGTCGGCCCGATTGGAATAAAGAACCCGGGCAGATGCCCGCGGGGAAGAGCTGCCGCCCAACGCCCTTATTGATCCCTGTTGTTCAGAGCCTCGTTGGGCGTAAAGTGTGGTCCCGGCCAGAATAATGAGTGCAAATACGTAGTGGCTTCTCTTCATCTTCATACCTCCTTGACATCTTGATTCTACCTGACCGAATTAAATGTCTGGTTCAAGTGAGTGTTCTTAGCTCTGTAAACCTTTGAATGTTACGCCGGCAGAGAGTTGAAGGCAATAGATAGTTTGGGGACTGTCCCAAACTCTCCTTCGGCTAGGACCAGATATTTTTTCTTCTTGGTGCCCTTTTGCCTTCCTACGGGTTGGAGTAAGCTGTACTGGTTTTCCATGGCATAAGAACCGGTGATGGCTCATATCACCCGCAAAGGAGGATAACTGTGAAACGCACAATAGTCATTCAGTTCGTGGTCGTTTTCTGCCTTTCCGTAGGAGCGCTCATCGCCCAGGAAGGGAAGGTTTCGGTCGAAAAGGTTGCGGAAAATGTCTATCTGTACACCTATGATATCCATCGATCTCTCTTTGTCGTCACCGACGACGGCATATTGGTCACCGATCCTCAATCGGCGGAGCGAGCCGGCCCTTACCTGCAGGAAATCAGGAAAATCAGCCAGGCTCCCATTCGCTTTCTGGTCTATAGCCATCATCACGGCGATCATGCTTCCGGAGGCGCGGTGTTTGGATCGGATCCGATCATCATCGCTCAATCCAATATCACCCGTCACCTGGGTTCCGATCGCATGAAGGATGTCGCTTCACCTCATGTGACCTTTTCTGACAAGCTCTCGGTGTTTTTGGGTGATCTTGAAATTCAGCTCATTTTCCCTGGTCTCAATGAGGCCGACGACAACATCATCGTCTTTGTTCCCGATCGCAAGGTGGCCTTCATGTCCGATACCGTCGGGGTTCGAAGGCTCCCCTGGAGAGTCATGTCTGGAGCCAACCCTTACAATTGGATGGCGGCTCTCAGGGTCCTGGCCACCCTCGATTTTGAAATTCTGGCGCCCGGGCATGGACGAACGGGGACCAAGGCCCACGTCGAGGAGTACATCAGGTACTTCGTCGATCTGATCAAGGCGGTCGAGGAAAGGGCGGCCCAGGGACAAACTCTGGAGGAAATCCAGGAAACGCTGAAGATGACCGCCTATTCCGACTGGATTTTCTACGACCAGTTCTTGAAGATGAACATTGAGGGTGTCCACCGGTATTTACCGAAGGGTCCTTAATGCCGGCTACTGATGCATAGTCCGAGCTAGGCTAGGGGAAAGTCCAATTCTGGAGCAGGGGGATCAACTCGTCTTCCGTTGTGTCCAATCGCATCGGAGTGATGGTGATATAACCCTCCAGGAGGGCCAATAGGTCGGTGTCGGGTTCACCACTCACCAATGGACGGTAGTCCTGCCAGAAATAGTCTTGCCCGTCGGCCATCGTTCCTTTCACGTAGATGTGATGGGGGGAGGCTAAGCTCAGGGATCCAATTTTCACTCCTTTGACTTGATCTTCGGGCAGCGCCGGGTAGTTGACGTTGATGAAGGTCTGGGGGGGAAGTTTCTCTTTCAAATACTTTTCCACCAGGTGTGCGGTGAACTCCGCCGCCGCTTCGAAGTCCATTGAGGAACCAGCCTGCACGGAAACGGCGATCGAAGGGATTCCCTTAAAGGCAGCCTCACGGGCTGCCCCCGCCGTGCCCGAGTAGTAAGTCACCAGGCCCAGGTTTTCACCATGGTTGCTTCCCGAAACCACGATATCCGGGGTCTCGGACAGTAGATTCTCCAGTGCCAAACTGACGCAAGTGGCTGGCCGGGCGTTGATGCTATGCCACACAGAACCTCCGTCATCCGTCCAGGTCGTCACAAAGATGGGATTGCGCCCCGTGGTCAAACCATGGCCGGTAGCACTCTGATTGGTGGCGGGAGCTGCCACGGTGACCCGGCCCACTCGACTGAGGGCCTTGTGCATGGCCACCAGACCGGGAGCGTCGATCCCATCGTCATTGGTAAGAAGAATGCGGGGCGGATTCTGAGAGAGCGCGCAGATAAAAAAAGGTAGTGTGACCAGAACGAAGAGAAGTTTTCTCATGGGATCACCTCCGGGCTATACTAATTGTCTCGCTCCATATAAGACAATGACGTTTGCTGATGGGGCTTGCCAGGGGAGGTCAAGAAGCACCCGTGACCGGCAAACTCAAGTTGATGTGCGTTGTGGCCCATCCCGACGACGAATCGCTGGGCATGGGTGGCACACTGGCCAAATACGCTGCTGAAGGTATCGAGACTTATCTGATCACGGCGACGCGGGGAGAACGCGGCCGCTTTGGAGAGGGCGAGGTCCGCCCGGGATTGGATGTGGTGGGCCGGATGCGGGAAGCGGAGCTTCTGGCGGCTGCTGAAGAACTGGGCATCCGGGAAGTCCGCTTGCTGGATTACATCGATGGTGATTTGGATCAGGTCGATCCGACTGAAGCTGTGGCAAAGATCGTCGCTCACTTAAGACGGGTGAAGCCCGAAGTCGTCATCACTTTTGGCCCGGAGGGTGCCTACGGTCACCCTGATCACATCGCCATCTCTCAGTTGACGACGGCAGCCATCGTTGGTGCCGCCGATTCGAACGACACCACCCAGGGGGCGCGGCCAACGCAGGCAGAGACTCATCGAGTATCCAAGTTCTATTATATGGCCTGGTCCAAAGATAAATGGGCAGCCTACCTGGCGGCTTTCCGTGATTTAAAGATAAAAGTGGATGGCACGGAGCGCAGGGCCACACCTTGGCCAGACTGGGCAATTACGACGGTCATTGATACGAGTTCCTACTGGAAAACGGTGTGGCAAGCCGTGTCCTGCCATAAGACTCAAATGGCAATCTTCAGTCAACTGGAGCATTTGCCCGCTGAACACCATCAATCTCTCTGGGGATCTCAGGAATACTATCGTACCTTCAGCCTGGTCAATGGCGGGCGAACACGAGAGACCGATCTGTTCGAGGGATTACGCCCCGGTCCAGAGTCCAGAGAGTGACGCGAGTCAGGCCCTTGACCCGGATTATTCTTAGGCTGTCGTCGTGAAGTGGCGTGGAGGGGAGGCCGGGACCGTCAGGATTGCAAAGACTCCGGGTCTCTGACCTGTTCCTGAAGCTCCTCCGGGGCACCTGCTTGCCGGTCCGGGGCATCCGCTTGCGGGTCGCATGGGCGGTGCAGCACGCCGAGTGATTTTATCGCTGCGGCAGAGAACTTATGCATCGTCCGGGCTAACACAATGTCGGGGGACCTTCCTAAAATGTCATTAAATGAGGAAGTTTGCCTCAAAGTCGGAGTAGGTGTGAAGCTTTGAGATCCGAAGGCAATAGGGAAGTCGTAAAAAGGCCGTGGGAGGTCATAGATCAGGAGATCTTCCCCTATCTCACTGCTGAGAGATTGTTTGCAGATCTGCGAGCGCTAAGATCCTACGGCCAGTCTTGGCATGCTTCCTGCCCCATTCACAAAGACCATTCAGGTGCCTTCTCGATCGATCCGCAGAGACTGGAATGGAGTTGTTCTCTGGGGTGTGGTGGAGGTGGCCCGATCCAGTACCTGCAGAAAGTCCGGGGGCTGTCCTGGATGGGGGCTGCCCGAGAACTGGCCCATCTGGCCGGAGTAGACCCCGCTGTCCTGGATCCCTGGCAAGGCCACTGGACCGAAGAAGATTTCATCCTGCACGAGAGGTTGGAAAGACGCTCCAGCCTGCTGGGACTCTTTATGACCTATACCCAGTCGTTTTTTCGGTCGCAGGCCGGTACTACCGTCCGGGGTTATCTCGTCAACCGACAGGGTTTCCCCGAGGACAAACTCGCCGAGCTGGGTCTTGGACTGTACACCGCCCCGGAAGATGTCTGGCACTGCCTGAAGAAAACGGGCCGCGATCTTGAGGAGGTCCGTTCCTGGGGTTTATTTGAGCCGAAGTGGAGCGGTCGCGTGATCGGGTGCTGGAGAGACGTTCAAGGTCGATGCGTGAATATCTGGGGCTGGCAGCCCAAGGAAACATCCAGCGGACAGGCCAGGTTGGAGGGATGTACTCTTTTCGAACAAGGCGATGCTTTAACCGGAAAAAGCGTACCGTTTAATCTGGACGCTGCCGCCCGGTTGGACAAAACGGATTTGCTGCTACTGGAGGGTCCGATCAAAGTTCTTTTGACTCAGTCCTTGGGTCTTGAAGACCCCTTTCCCGTGGCGGCAGGCGGAGATCTGAACAGTCAGCAGATTGAGGCGATACAGGAGCATCTTCGCTTTGGGGGCAAGCTGACTCTTTGTTGGGATTATGATCCGGCTACCCAGGGAAGTAAGAAGGGCAGGGCCGTCACCACCCTGAAGCGATTGAAGAAAGCGAACTTTCCCATCTATGTCGTCGATCCCACCTTGATGGCAGATCCGGGTAGGCCAAAGGAAGAGGTGACCGTCAACGACTTTATCCGAAGGCAGGGAGGAGGTGAGAAAGGACTGCGAGTCTTCCAAGAGCTATTGGAAAGGCAGGAGAAGTACGAGGCTCAAGTGATTATCCAGGAAGCAGATTCGGAAAACCAGAATTGGGATTGGCCAGGGGTCTTTGACGTTTTTCACAGCCTTTCCTCCCGAAATCGAGCAAAAGGAGGGGGAGACGAGATCGTCCTCGACAACCTGCCGGTATTGGAGCCGTTTTTCAGGGCGGCTGAAGAGCTGGGACGCCGTGTGGCCAAAGGATTTCTAAGAGGGCTTCCCAAGGGTCTGGCCAACGGGTTTTCGGCCGAAACCCTCACCACACTGCAACTGACCTCCTATTCCAACGGAGAAGTGTCCGGTCTTCCTGCTCCGATTCCAGTTCCACCCGCTTTCTCTGTAGGTCGCTTGGAGCGGGAGACACGGGTTGCCCCATCGGTACAACCATCAGGTTGGAGGGCCGTGGACAGTTTGGAAGTACGCTTCAACCCCGGAGAGCTGGCCGTTTTGGGAGGGCGGACAGGTCACGGGAAAACCTCGATGCTCCTGGGTCTGCTGCTGCAGTGGCTTGACCAAGCCACTGCAGAAGGGACGGACAGACTTTTCCTCTTCTATTCTGTGGAGGAACCGGAAGTCCGAATCTATCACCGCCTTCTCAGTCTGTTAACGGCCAGAGATGGAGAGGGTTGGACCATGCATCAAGTCGAGGACTATCTCAAAGAGAAAGAGAAGCGGCCCGGTGAATATGGGTCACTTGATCCAGAAACTTTGGAGGCTGCCGAGAAACGGCTCTGCGGTTGGGAGAGGTGTCTACAGATTCTCTATCAGCCGACCTGGACGATTTCAGAGCTGGAGGCCTATGCCCGGAATTTAGCCGAGGACCGCACCATGGGGGCAATCCTTGTGGATCACTTGCAGCGCATTCCACCCCCAAAGGGAACGCGTGGCCGCAGGGATGTTGAGATTTCCACCGTCGCTCATCGCCTGAAGACTTTGGCGGTTGACTTGTCCTGTCCCATCGTCACAACGGCTCAAATCAGTCGACAGGCGGTTCAGAGAGCCGGTAAGATTCCTCGCAACAAACCCCTTGGGGATGCCCATGTGCTGGGGGCCATCAAAATGCGCCGTCCCCAGCTCCAACACCTGAGAGAAGGTGGAATTGAGCAAGAGGCGGACCTGGTCCTGGGATTGCTGAATTACGCCGCAGACTACCAGGCTGAGGTGGGAGAAGCAGGCCCCGTCATGAGCACGACACCTTTCGAAGTAGGAACCCTCAAGAACCGGTACGGGCCTGTGGGCTCATGGGCTTCACTTGAATTTAAAGGGCGATTTGGCTTGTTGCAGGATCCTAATGGTGTGACCTCGGAGGAGGAGCTGTCCTCTTAGTGGTCATGATGGTTGGTTCCATTTGTGGACTTGAGTCGCAAGCCCGGATTATAGATAGGTTCTCATCACGAAGCGGCGAAAGCGCCGGCCGGGGTGCGTTGCGCCACGCGTGACCCGCAAGCGGGTACCCCAGGCCCCCGCAAGCGTACTGTATGGTACGATCAGTGTCTCGCTTCCTAGATATTGTAACGTTCGCTGATGGGGCTTGCGAGACGAGATCAAGGAGCAAGGTAGAAGGCGATGCAGGGACATCGGCGACGACGAGCGACACAGAGGTCGTCCGCAACCCCCATCAGCCCGGAGGGTGGTGGCGGGACGGTATCAATTCCTTTGTCGCTCCTCCTCCACGATGTCACTGACATCGCGTCGTTGTCGCTTCGCGAACTTGACGCCGTCGCGCTCGCCACGAACGCCACCATATCTAGGAAACGAGGCACTAAGGAGGCCGACGGAGTGGGCACCCGCTTTGCGGGTCGCACAGTCAGGCCGAGTGATTTCGGAGATGCAGTAGAAAATTTATGCATTATCCGGGCTGGCTGCAATTTCAAGTTAAAACGAAGCTCCGGCTTATATTTGGCCTAAGTGCCTCGTTCCATAAATACGCCGCCACCCTGCGGGCTGATGGAGGTTGCGGACGATCTCTGTGTCGCTCGTCGTCGCCGATGTCCCTGCATCACCTCCTTCTCGCTTCTTGATCTCCCCTCGTAAGTCCCATCAGCAAACATCATCGTATTTAGGGAGCGAGACACTCAGGTGGTGATGGGTGTCACCGATCCAATGAAAGGGTTCATCCATGATAGGGGTGAACCAACAGGAGGCGAAATTTTGATCCGCAGTAGCATGAAATCCGTTAACCGTTCCATCCTTTTCTCGAACCTGCCCGAGGTTGAGAGACGAGCCGTCACCCGGCTGGGTCTACCCTTAACAGGGAAGGTCATTTTTGAGATTCAAGGGAAAGAGGTGGAGAAAGCGGTGAAAACCAAA
>JAZFTY010000329.1:0-2062 GCA_036446935.1 Acidobacteriota bacterium
ATTGGAATCCAGCCTCAGCGCGTCCCCGCCGCCTCCGCCCTCCTGAGCCAACGCCATCTGGTAGCTCATGATTTGACGCTCAATGGGGCCTCCGGGGACAAACTGCATGATCAGGAAGACAGCCAGGGTGATGCCGAGGAAAGTGGGTATGATCAGCAGGAACCGGCGGATGAAGTAGGCGGTCATGGTGTTCTAAGGGGAGGGCGCCTGCTGCTCCACTTTGTCGAACTGCAACCAGTACCGATCTTCACTCTGGCCCACGTTCAATTGAATGGTTGAATCGCCCCGGGCCTCATCCAGCCTTTGTGATCTTTCTGGATCGATCCACCACATGGAGGGGAGGTCCGTGTGGTCCCCGACCCTGGAAATGTATCCGATCGGGTGTCCGAACTTGTTCCAGTACGCGATTCGCGTATAGGGGGCCGTCCATTCCAGAATATAGAGGTAGAGATTTGTCAGGATGCCATCGATTTCCTGAATGGCGGCAATGCGCTCATCCAGTTCGAACATGGTGTCATAAGCGTCGGTGATTTCATCGATTCTACGATTCTTGATTCCCGTGATATTGTTGGTATTGTTCACATCGGCCAGTGTGGAGTGGTATGAATTCTCCGGGTTCGGGAACAACAACCCGCCCCATCCCATCGAGACGATATCAAATTGTCGCTCCATGACGAGCTTGAACAGGGTCTCCGGTGTCACCAGCCGCAGATTGAGGTTGATTCCCACTTTGCGCAGGTCTTCCTGATAGACGGTCAAGATCCTTTCCGAGGCTTTGGCGGAATACAGAATTTCCAATTCGAATGGTTTGCCCCGCTTCACCAGCCGTCCTCTCTCGTCCCGAGTCTTCCAGCCTGCTTCAGCTAGTAGTTTCAAGGCCAGACCCGGATCGTATGAGATCTTCGGATTATCGGGGTTTTCATAAACGCTGCCGGTATAGTAGGAATGCTGAAGCTGGTACTGGTTGTACATGAGTTTTTCGATCAGCTGTTCCCGATTGAGCAAGTGAAAGAGGGCCTTTCGCATCCGGGTGTCATCGAAAGGTACTCTGCGCATATTGAAGGCAAGGCCCTGGACTCCGTTTGGCGAGTGATTGAAGATCTTCCGTTTTTGAATGAGACCCCGTTGGATCCGATCGAAATCCAGCTCTTCCACCCACATTTGGGCACGGTTGACGAAGTAATAGTCGAGATCGCCTTTCTTGAACATCTCAAACTCGAGGTTACGGTCTCGCACCACGATTTCCATGATCTGCTCAAAGTTATGCAAGCCCACATTTCGACGATGTTTCTCGGCCCAATAGTCGTTGCGCTTACGGATAGTTATGGAGTTTCCCTTGTTGATATCCTGTACATGAATGACGTAAGGGCCACTCCCCATCATCATCTTGAAGTTGTAATCACGGATGTATGTTTCTCCATCCACATCTTTGAGGAGATGGGCCGGCAAAATAGGCATCGACCCTGAAAAATAGAGGAAGTTGCGCCAGTTCACCTTGGTGCTTTGGACCCGAACAATATATTTGCTCTCGGCGAAAGGTTGTGCAAACTTGCTCCAGGTCATGCGGGAAAACGGGTCCTGTAAACCCTCATCCATATTGAAGTTCCAGGAGGCAACGACGTCCTCTGCCGTGACCGGTTGGCCATCGGCCCAGCGGGCATTGGGGTTGATTCGGAAGCGATAGGTCACTTTGTCGGGGGAGATTTGCCAGTGGGTGGCCAGGGCGGGAATGTATTCCAGGGTGGTGGGATGCAGGCTCAAGAGGGTCTCGTAAACCATTCCTCCCAGCATCGAGTTGAGCGTGGTATTGGATTCCGGACCGACGATACGCAGCGTACCGGGAAAATTGGACATGGCCTCTCGAAGCAGTCCTCCCTTCACAGCTCGAGGATCCCCGATAAAGTCAAAATCGGTATTGGTCTCCCATCCTTCTCCGGTGAATCCCTTTCCCCCTTCCTCGGCAGAGACAGAGGGATCGGCCCCCGCGTCAGCATCGGGAAAGACGGGATAATCGTTCTTGTCGAGCGAGACCGGACCTCGAGGTTGCAGGTCCGTGGAGGAC
>JAZFTY010000330.1:0-2417 GCA_036446935.1 Acidobacteriota bacterium
ATGCAGGACGTTAATTCACAGCTGATCGAAGCTGGGAGACAAGGTGACGCCAGGAACATTGAAGGGCTGCTTGCGGCCGGAGCTGAGGTGGATGCGAAAGATGAGAAGGGCATAACCGCCTTGCTGTATGCCTCATCCGAGGGTCATTCCGCCTCGGTTGAAGCGTTGCTCGATGCAGGTGCCGACGTGGATGCCCAGGCTAACGACGGGATGACGGCTCTTATGGTCGTGGCCAAAGGCAACACGGAAATTGCCCTAGCCCTGCTGGATGCAGGAGCGGAGGTAGATGCCAGGACCCAACGTGGGGTGACCCCTCTGATGGTGGCGGTGGCAACGGGCAACACGGAAATTGTTCGAGCCCTCCTGGAAGCGGGTGCGAACGTGGATGCCATTGCCGATCATGGGGTCACTGCTCGGATGATGACGGAAAGAAACGGCTACATCGAAATCGCAGAGTTGCTCGAGAAGGCCGGTGCGGGAGAGCAAGCTCCGCAAGTGCCGGCTGAATAGCGTCTGACTGCCAGGGACAGGCTTTCCCTGTCTTTCCATTCCCAATTGATTTCCATTGCCTTCTCACCCTCTGAAGGTCTACTATCTACGGAAAGTCTCGTTATATCGAGTAGCCTGGGCGATGCATCATCCGGGCCAGGGGGAACACATGGGTCGGCCAGACCATCAGCCACTGCACAGTCCTGGAAAAAGGTAAGGAGAGAACCGATGACAAATCGACGTCAGTCCCTGGGAGTCCGACTCATTGACCGTGTCCTGTTCTGCGCTTTCTTGGCTTTGATGATGAACGGGGGCAGTGTGGAGGCTGGTCCCCAACCAGCAGGTGCAGATAGTGCTCAAATCACACGAATCTATGTCGGCAATAGTGGAGACACAACGGTTTCGGTCATTGATCACGATTCGCGGGAAGTGATCAAGACCATAGATATCGGGGCCAAACATCACGGAAGTGTGCCTTCCCATGCTGGGGATCGCATTTACCTGACGACCGAGGATAGCGGCGAGGTGATCGCTATCAACACCCTGAACCATGAGATTTTGTGGAAAGTTAAGGCGGGTGCAACCCTTCATGAACCGAGCATTACCCGCGACGATCGTTTTGTATTTGCGCCTGATTTCAGAGGTGGCCGACTGGCCATCGTGGATACCCGTTTGGGGAAGCTGGTGGATGAAGTCAAGATGATCGATCCGGAAACGGGCGAGAACTTTGATGCCCTTCACAACACCTACGAAATGGCCGATGGACTCCATATGTTGTCGATGTCGATTCGTGGGGAAGCGATGGTCAAGGTGAATATGCACACCCGGGACATCGTGCGCATCTATCGGATCAATGGGCAGCCCCGACCCGCGGTCATTATGAAAGACATGTCCACCGTTTTCGTACAGTTATCTGACTTGAATGGTTTTATTGCCGTGGATCTGAGCACGGGTAACGAGCTCAAGCGGATCGAATGGCCTTTCCAGGGTGAACTGCCCGAAGGCGTGCCCGAATGGACACCCAGCCATGGGATAGGTCTGACCCAAGATGAAAGTGAACTCTGGACAGCAAGCTCCTTCACCTCTCAGCTTTATGTGTACTCGGTTCCCGGGTTGGAAAAGCTTGCGGTTGTGGATGTAGGGGTCCTGCCCAACTGGATGGCGTTTAGCAATGACGGCAAGATTCTTTATGCTACCAGTCAGGAACCCAGTAAAAAACAGGGCTCCGTTGCCGTGATCGACATTGCTTCTCGCAAGGTCTTGAAGTTTATCAAAACGGGTTCCCGGCCCAAACGCATTCACTTGGTAGATCTCCCGTCTTCTTGAACTTCCTCTTAAGATGGGGAGTGAGGGGCAAGGAACATGATTGGCCAAACCGTATCGCACTACAAAATCCTGGAGGAGCTCGGTACCGGAGGGATGGGTGTGGTTTACAAGGCCCAGGACACTCGCCTGGGTAGAAATGTCGCCCTGAAATTTCTGCCTGAGAAGTTTTCCCGAAATCGGGAGGCATTGGAGCGCTTCCGGACAGAAGCTCGTGTGGCATCGGCACTCGATCATCCCAATATCTGCGCCATCTACGACATCGGTGAGCATGCAGGACAACCCTTTATCGTCATGCAGTACCTGGAAGGCCAGACCCTTAGGGATCGAATGGCAGGTGGTCCCATGGAGATGGATGAACTGCTGGAGTTAGGAGTACAGATTACGGATTACGGATGCTCTGGAGGCCACCCACGCCGAAGGCATCATTCATCGAGACATCAAACCCTCCAATATCTTCATTAATCAAAGAGGTCATGCCAAAGTCCTGGATTTCGGTGTGGCTAAGTTGATCCAGGCACCCGAGGCCGACTCAGAAATGCCGACGATTCCGGCGACCGCCTATCTCACGACCAAGACGGGGACAACCGTGGGAACGGTGGCCT
>JAZFTY010000331.1:0-2459 GCA_036446935.1 Acidobacteriota bacterium
CCGCAGACACCGCACACATGGCAGTTTCCGTTTCGCTGCATGAGATTTCCACAAATGAGGCAGGTGTGGGATTCCCGGTTACTTTCCTGCAGCAGTCGCTCGGTAGCGCTGGTGCTCTTGGGCCGATTTGCCTGGTCGGAGAAGGTCACCTGCACACCGTCCTGAATACTTCCATTCGGTTTCACGTTGTGGATGCCTAAAGCCTCCTGAACCTCAGGACTGAGGAACTGGGTTGCCAAATAACGGACCATGTAGTCGGGGATGGAAGTGGTGAAAGGGATCTGAGGGTTGTCGGTATACCCAGCCGGCTCAAAGCTCATATGAGCGAACATGCGGACGTAGTCCTCCAGTGGCACACCACGTTGCAAACCCATCGAGATGGCGATTGCCCAAGCCATGCCCATCCCTTGAAGGGTGGATCCTTGTTTGGCAAAATTGAGGAACACTTCACCCAACTCCTTGTCCTCAGGGTACAGACCCATGGTCAGAAAACCCTTAAAGCCTTTGATCCGAAACTCGTGCTGCAGGGCGGGATGGTCCTTGGGCATGTTCCGATGGTGGGGTCCGCTGACGGGTTGATTTTTCTCCTTGTTGGAAAGCGGCTGCACCATCTTACATCCGTCCCGATAGATGGACACCGATTTCATCCCGTGCTTCCAGCCTTGAATATAAGCCTCCAGGATCTCTTCCACCGTGGCCTCGTTGGGGAGGTTGATGGTTTTGGAGATCGCTCCCGACAGAAAAGGCTGTACCACTCCGCACATCTTGATGTGGCCAAGATAATCAATGGATCGCGTTCCATTCACCGGCCGATCCGCGCAGTCAAAGACAGCCAGGTGGTCGTCTTTGACATGGGGTGCGCCCTCGATCGTTTCGTTCTTCTTGACATACCTCAAGATGTCGTCGATGTCCCCTTGCGGATAACCCATTCTCCTGAGGGCTCGAGGAATCGTGTTGTTCACGATCTTCAGGGTTCCTCCTCCCACCAGAGTTTTGACCTTTACCAGTGAAAAGTCTGGCTCAACACCTGTCGTGTCGCAGTCCATCATGAAGGCAATCGTCCCGGTGGGAGCCAGGAGTGTGACCTGGGCGTTTCGAAATCCATGCTCGGAGCCCTTGACGATGGCCTGATCCCACACCTCCATGGCGGCGTGCAGAATATCCATGGGAACCAGGGCCGAGTCGATGTCCGAGAGAGCTTCCCGGTGCTTATGCATGACGCGCATGGTGGGCACCCGATTCTTATCAAATCCTGCAAAGGCACCCGCCTGCTCGGCAATTTCGGCACTGGTCAGGTAGGCCTGGCCCGTCATGAGAGCTGTAATGGCGGCTGAGAGACTGCGGGCCCGATTACTGTCGTAGGGAAGTCCGCAGGCCATCAAGAGTGCTCCCAAATTTGCATATCCGAGTCCCAGGGTCCGGTATTCGTGGCTGACCTTGGTGATTTCCGGAGTCGGATAGGAGGAATTATCTATAATGATCTCTTGGGCTAGAATCATGATCTCAACGGCTCGGCGAAAGGCCTGGATATCGAATTGACCATCTTCCTTCAGGAACTTCACTAAATTGAGAGAGGACAGATTGCAGGCTGAGTTGTCCAGGAAAACGTATTCTGAGCAGGGATTGCTGGCATTAATGGGTCCACTATTGGGGCAGGTGTGCCAGTCATTCAGGGTAGTCGAAAACTGGAACCCGGGATCACCACAAATCCACGCCGCTTCCGCGATCCACTCCATCATCTCGCGGGCTTTGTAAGTCTCAACAACCTCACCGGTAGTGACTTTACGCGTTGCCCATTCCCCGTCATTGACAACAGCTTCCATAAACTCGTCGGTCACGCTGACGCTGTTATTGGCGTTTTGAAACTGAACGCTTCGGTAGGCTTCTCCATCAATAGTGTCATCGTACCCGAGCTGGATCAGTTTGTGAGCCTTTTGTTCCTCCAGAGCCTTGCACCAGATATATTCCCGAATATCAGGATGATCTGCATTGAGAATGACCATCTTTGCGGCGCGGCGAGTGGCGCCACCCGACTTAATAGCCCCCGCAAAGCTGTCATACCCTCTCATAAAGGAGACCGGTCCTGAAGCGATCCCACCTACAGCCAAAGGCTCAAGTGAAGAACGAATCTTCGACAAATTGATACCGGAGCCGGAACCCCCTTTGAAAATCGTGGCCTCGACTTTGGCCAGGTTCATGATGGAATCCATAGTGTCTTCAACACTATTGATAAAGCAGGCCGAACATTGAGGTTTCGGCTTGATGCCCATATTAAACTGTACCGGACTGTTGAAAGCGGCCATTTGATGCAGCAGCAAATAGGACAATTCATGATTAAAAGTTTGAGCATCCTCTTTGGAGGCGAAGTACTTCATCTCCTGTCCCCAGGTCGTCAGGCTATCCACAATACGCCCAATCAACTGCTTGACACTGTGTTCCCGCTTGGTACTTCCCAGATG
>JAZFTY010000332.1:0-6114 GCA_036446935.1 Acidobacteriota bacterium
GCCCGCCCCAAGATGAGATCTCCCTCCCGAGTAATCGGGACTGAAGACCCCTTGGAGACGACAAGGTTGATAGGCAGGCGGTGGAAGTCCGGCAACGGATGAAGCTTACCTGTACTAATCGGTCGTGAGGCTTGACCTAGAATTTTTTGTCGCACAAAGTGAGAGTTCAGGGACTGTCCTTGAACTCTAGTGAGTTTGCTTTTGCTTTCCAATTTCCGGTGATTTTAGCGGAGGAGAGACACCTGTTCCCATACCGAACACAGTAGTTAAGCCCTCTAGCGCCGATGATACTGCATGGTAGTCTGTGTGGGAAAGTAGGTCATTGCCGGGATTTTTAAGCCCCCTGAAAAGGGGGCTTTTTTTTTGGGGTACGCAGTCAGAGCCGTGGGCTTCAGCCCACGGGCCCGCAGGCTAAAGCCTGCGGCTCTGTTAAATTCTCTTGAAGCCCCTCAATACTTCCTCAATGCCCATCCGCAGCACGATGGGGCGCCCGTGAGGACAGGTAAAGGGATTGTCGCAGCGGAACAGCTCATCCAGAAGCCATTGCATTTTGTCCTGGGAAAGGGGTGTGTTGATCTTGATGGCCGCTCTGCAGGACAGGCTGATGGCAATCTTCTGGCGCAACCGTCTCATCCGGCTGTTTTCATCGACCTCCTCCCGGCTCTGAGAGGTGAGTTCATCTAGAATACCCTCGATCAAGAGTTGCGCATCACATTCCCGGGCGAAGGAAGGAACCCCTTTGATCACCAGGGTCTGTTCCCCAAACCACTCCACCTCAAACCCATTGGCGTTGAGCAAGTCCAGAATTTGCTCACAGATCGCTCGCTGGTGGAAATTGAGCTCATGAGTTAGAGGAATCAAGAGGCGCTGGGTGGCGCAGGGGCGGGGAGATTCCATCTGACGAAGGGCCTGATCATAGAGAATTCTCTCGTGAGCTACGTGCTGATCCACCAACAGGACTCCTTCCCGATCGACGGATACCACGAAACTCTCTACGAACTGCCCCAGGACAACGGGAACGGGGTCAATGCTATCGGTCTCAGGGATGGCCTCGCCATGGAGATCCTCGGCGCCAGATGGGCTATAAGACGGGACGGCGTTTTCATGGACGAAACCGTTGAGTGTTGGATGCGAATTCCCCAGCGTCGGCAAAGGGTTCCCTTGGAGAGAATGACGCTGAAACACCGCGGCCGCGTTCCTGGCCATCCCATGATCGGAATAGGGACGACTCTGGGCCTGCAGATCGCTTTCCGGCAGATCTCGAGCCAGATGGGACAGGCTCTTTCGCTCTCCCAGCAGGGCTTCCTCAATCCCGTGTCGAATGGCCTGGTGCACCGAATTGGGGTGTCTAAAGCGGATCTCGGTCTTACAGGGATGCACGTTGACATCCACCTGCTCGGGATCCACTTCCAGGAAGAGAATGACGGCAGGATAGGAGTTGGAAGGGATTAGATCCTGGTAAGCCAGTCGGACGGCGTGAGTCAACATGCGATCCCTGACCAAGCGACGGTTGACGTAAAGAAATTGTGATCGAGAGCTGGTGCGCTGTTCGTGGGGAAGGGAGACGAAACCCGAGAGAGCGATTCCGTTCTTTTTGTAGTCCACTTTCACCAGATTTTCCAAGAAGGATTTCCCAAAGACCTGGTGAATCCGATCCTCGAGAGACTCCACGGCCGTGGCCTCTACCACCGACCTGCCGTTATGTTGAAAATCGAACGCCACGTGGGGATAGGCAATGGCACAATTCATCACTTGACGGCTCAGGTGGCCGAGTTCCGTACTGGTCCTCTTCAAGAACTCACGCCGAACCGGAACGTTAAAGAAAAGATCCTCCACCCGTACTTCTGTCCCTGTGGGCCAGGAGATCTCCTTCACTTCTTTCAATTCTCCTCCCTCGGATTCAAGTTCGCTTCCTAGAGGCGTGGATGAGCCCCGTTCAACCGTCCGCAATCGAAGTCGAGAAACGGAAGCAATGGAGGGTAGGGCTTCGCCACGAAACCCTAGGGTTTGAAGATGGCTGAGGTCCTCGAAGCTTTGAATCTTGCTGGTGGCATGATGTTGGAAAGCCAGGCGAGCATCCTCCGAGCTCATCCCCATGCCATCATCGCGCACGACGATCAGTCGCTTTCCGCCCTCCTCGGCTTCCACCACAATTCGCCGAGCCTCGGAATCCAAGGAGTTTTCAAGCAGCTCCTTCAGCACCGAGGCAGGGCGCTCTACAACCTCACCGGCTGCGATCTTGTGGGCCAGGATGTCGGGAAGAAGTCGGACCCTTGCCATCGACGGCATTATAGCTTGGGTCGATGACACTAGCCTGGGCTATGTAACGCAGTCAGAGCCGTGGGCTTCAGCCCACGGGCCCGCAGGCTAAAGCCTGCGGCTCTGATACCTATTCTTGCAGTTTCAGGCGTAATTCCTTGAGCTGCTTCTCGTCGACCGGGGAAGGGGCACCGCACATGAGATCCACAGCTCGGGCTGTCTTGGGAAAGGCAATGACGTCGCGCAAGGATCGTTCCCCGGCCAGAAGCATGATGATGCGATCCAGGCCTAGGGCAATACCGCCATGGGGTGGGGCTCCGTATCCCATAGCTTCCAGCAGGAATCCGAATTTAGCCTCGGCCTCCTCCGGCTCAATCCCCAGAGCCTGGAAAACCCGGGTTTGCAAATCGCGCTGGTGGATGCGGATTGAGCCACCCCCGATTTCCACTCCATTCAAGACGACATCGTAGGACTTGGCCCGTACTCGGGCCGGATCGCTCTCCAAAAATTCCAGGTCCTCATCCAGAGGGGAGGTGAAGGGATGATGGCAGGCAGAGTAACGCTTTTCCTGCTCGTTCCATTCCAAAAGGGGGAAATCGTACACCCACAGAAAGGCGTGGCTCTTTTCCGGAATCAAATTCTCCTGGAGGGCCAACTGTTCGCGCAGCCGACCCAGGATCAGGTGAACGCTCTGCTGGGGCCCCCCCAGCATCAAGAAAAGGTCGTTCTCCTCAAGCTGGGCTGACTCTCTTACGGCTTCCAGCTCCTTTTCACCCACGGCCTTGGGCAGGGAGGACTTCATACCATCGGTCATCACTTTAATCCAACTCAAATCGGCACCCATCCCCTGGTCCTGGACAAACCCCCGAAGGTCATCGAGCTGTTTGCGAGAGTAACTGGCACCCCCGGGAACCCGAATGCCCTTGATCAGGCCGCCATCCTCCATAATCTGGAGGAAAACTCGAAAACTTGTCTGGGAAAATGCAGCAGAGACATCCACCAGCTTCAGGTCGTATCGAATGTCGGGGCGGTCCGTTCCATACTGGGAGATGGCTTCAGAGTAGCTCAGCCGCGGAAAGGGCGTCGGAACTGAGATCTCAGCCAGGGAGAAGACTTTCTCCAGTAACCGTTCCACCACTTGAAAGATGGTCTCTATTTGGGGAAAAGAGATTTCAAGGTCGATTTGAGTAAATTCCGGCTGCCGATCCGAGCGCAGATCTTCGTCTCGGAAGCAGCGAACGATTTGAAAGTAGCGGTCAAAGCCGGCCACCATGAGAAGTTGCTTGAAGAGCTGGGGCGACTGGGGAAGCGCATAGAATTGACCTGGGTAGAGACGACTTGGAACCAGGTAGTCGCGCGCTCCTTCCGGTGTGGATCGGGTTAAAAAGGGAGTCTCAATTTCCAGAAAGCCCTCTTCATCTAAAAAATTGCGGATCGCCATGGAGGCTCGATGTCGAAGCTTGAGATTGCGCTGCAAACGCTCCCGCCTCAGGTCCAGGAAGCGGAAATGAAGACGTGTTTCTTCGGAGGCCGAAGCGGGAGAATTGATCGGGAAAGGGGGCGTTTCAGAGGCGTTGAGCAATTCGATCCTGTCCGCCAGAATCTCCAGTCGGCCCGTAGGAAGCTCAGGATTGACCGTTTCCTCGTCTCGCCACACCACCTTGCCGGTGACGGCCAGAACATCTTCCGGACGAGCTTCCTTGGCATTGGCCAGAGCACCGGCATGTTCGGGGTTGGCCACTACCTGAACGATCCCTTCTCGATCACGCAGATCCAGGAAGATCAAACTCCCTAGGTCGCGGCGACGATCCACCCAGCCCATCACCGTGACCGTCTGGTCAACGTGTCCCTCCTTGATCAGGCCGCAGTGGCAGGTGCGTTTCAGATCGGTTGATGAAGTCATGACGTGATCACCCCATTCTCCTTCACATACGAGGCGATCGCCTCTCGGGCCTGTGTGATCTGGTGGCCGTCTTCCATGCGCTTAATGGGGAATTGACCACTTTTAACCTCATCGTCGCCAATGATACAGGTAAAAAGACTGTGAAGCTTATTGGCCAATCTCATCTGTGCCTTCAGGCTGCGGCCCTCGAAATCCACATAGGCACTAATCCCCTGGTCGCGGAGTTCGCGAGCCAGTCCGAGTGTCTCCTGGAGTGCATTTTCATCTAGGTAAGCCAAGAAGATGTCGGGACCTGGCCTCAGTCCGGTTTCATTCTCTTCCAGTAAGACAACCAAGCGTTCGATTCCCAGAGCAAAGCCAAAGCCCTGAGTAGGTGGTCCACCTAGGAGCTCCGGAAGACCATCATAACGTCCTCCTCCCACAACGGCATTCTGTGTCGGTCCCAGCTTGGAGCTGATCATTTCAAAGGTCGTCCCCACGTAATAGTCGAGTCCTCGGACCAGACGTGAAACGACCTCGAAGGGGATGTTGTGAAGCTCCAGGTAGGCCTGAAATTGCTCGAAGTGCTGCCGGCATTCTTCACACAGATGGTCGAGAATGGAGGGAAGTCCGTCAATCAATGGCTGACAGGCTGGAACCTTGCAATCGAGAACTCGCAGAGGATTGGTCGTGCTCCGACGCTGGCACTCTGCGCACAAGCCATCCTGGAGCTTGTCCAACTCTTCCTTCAAGATCTTCACATATCCGGGCCTGCAATTGGGGCATCCCACTGAGTTCACAAGCAGCTGAGTTTCCGAGGCTCCCAGGTCCCGCAAAAACCGAACCAACATCTCAATCACCTCAGCTTCCAGGGCAGGATGATCGGAGCCCAGGACCTCAACCCCCACCTGATGGAACTGTCGGTAACGTCCCTTCTGCGGTCGTTCATGGCGAAACATAGGGCCAATGTAGTACAGCTTTTGAACGCTCTTATCGTGATGAAGACCGTGCTCGAGATAGGCTCTCACCACCGGAGCCGTTCCCTCAGGGCGAAGACTGATGGGGTTTCCCTTGCTGTCGTTGAAGGTGTACATTTCCTTCTGGACGATGTCACTTTCGGCTCCGATGCTGCGGGCAAACAATTCGGTCTTCTCAAAGATGGGAGTGCGCAGCTCTTCGTAGCCATAGAGTCGGAAAACTCCACGAGCCGTGCTTTCTATTTGTTGCCAAAGTCCGATGGACTCAGGCAGCAAGTCATGAGTACCGCGGACCGACTTGATCTTCATTCGTTAGATGCCCTCATAAATAGAGGGATCATTATAGACGGGTCTTCAGGCGCTGGTAAATGTTCCGGCGGTGAGTTCCACCCCAGTAGATCCGCTGGCAGCCCGGACATCTCTTGAAATGGGATTGGGTCTTGAAGACGTAGGCGGGAACCTGGAGCCGAATCCTTTCCTTGTCCACACTTTCAAGAAGAGAGTTGCACTCAAGACAGCGGCACAGGAGTTGGTTCAGGTCAATCTCATGGCCGATCGCTTGCAGGACTTCCCGAATCTGCTCGAACAACTCCTCACGCTCGATCAGGAGGCAGCCCCGTAGTCGGGACCGCTGGGTCAGCCGCCGATCCCGGGTTAGAGCAATCCGGCTCTCTCGGTGGCACCGCTCGATGATCTCATCATCATCGATCCGATTGTCATAAGCAGTATCGTATCCAAGGATGCGTAGCCACCTAGCCAGGCTGCCAAGCATGATATCAGCGAGGAATTTGGGATCTGAAGAAGAACAAAAAGAAGAACAAGAAGAAGGCCCACCCGCCACGGCTATTCGATGTACTCCCCGATGTGGCGGAATTTCTCAAATCGTGCCGTCAGCATTTCCTCAACACTTTGATGGCGTATTGCTTCCAAGGTGCGCAGCAATACCGGCTTGAGGAGGGCAGCCGCCTTATCCCAATCGGTGTGGGAACCTTCCGG
>JAZFTY010000333.1:0-8598 GCA_036446935.1 Acidobacteriota bacterium
AATCCGTGGCCAACGGCCGCTGCTCACTTTCAGGGGGTAAAGGTCAAGATCTGGCGTAGCCGAAGAGTGGAAGAAAGTGTGGGGGATTCAAGGCCTTCAGGTCGACCCGGTGCGATTCTGGCCTTCGGTCAGGACGAGATCATTGTCGAGTGCGGGCAAACGACGCTTTTGTCCCTGAGGGAGTTACAGCTCCCCAATCGGGCCCGTGTTTCGGCCCGTGATTTCGTGAATGGTGTCAAACCCAGGGTGGGAGACCTCTTTACTTGAGCACCCAACCACGCGCCGTGGCTGTCCGCTTTCTGCGGGATCTTTTTAAACATCACCATCACCTCGATTTCCTTTCTCAGGATAGCGATTTCCTGGATCTTGATGAACGCAACCGTCGCTTGGTCACCGAGTTGGTCTATGGCGTCCTGAGAAATCGGCGGCTTTTGGACCACCATATCGGAGAGCTCTCGCGAACACCGATTGAGAGATTGGATGAGAGCATTCTCTGGGTCCTGCGTTTGGCTCTTTATGAAATCGACTTTCTTCGTATCCCCGATCATGCGGCTGTCCACCAGGCGGTCGAGTTGTGCCGGCAGTTTCGTAAGGCCTCTGCTGCCGGATTTGTGAATGCTATACTGCGCAGTTTCCTGCGCGAGAAACCTACCCTTCCTGAGGGCGCATCTGCCGGTGCCTTGGCGGTTCGGTTCAGCCACCCGGAATGGCTGGTCCAGCGCTATTTGACCCGCTACGGGGCCGAACAAACGGAGGACTTATTGCAAAGGAATAACGAGCCGCCCGTTCCAGCGCTTTGGGTCAACATCTTCAAAACCGATCTGCAATCCTTTTGCAGGCAACTCGAAACCGAGGAGATTGCCTACCAGGTCCATCCCCGACTGCCCAATTGCATCACTGTGGATGCCGCAGGTTTCACTCAGCACCGTGCGTATAAGGAAGGGCTCTGTTTCTTCATGGATGTGGCCAGCCAGGAAATCGCCTATCTTACCGAGGTTAGGAATCATCGCAGACTGGCTGATTTTTGTTGTGCTCCAGGGGGGAAATCATTCCTTTTAGCATCTCAAAAGGAGAAGGATGCTCAGCTTTGCTGTTGTGACTCCAGCTTTGCACGACTGAAGGAAACGCGGAATCGGGCTCAGTTCCTTCAGGTACCCGATCTGAACTTTATCCATGCCGATCTCACTTCCACTCCACCTTTTCGAGAACTGTTCGATTTTGTGCTTTTGGATGTTTCCTGCAGCGGATTGGGTACGCTGCGCTCGAACCCGGATATTCGCTGGAAGATTCGAGAGGGTGACCTGTCTCGTTTTCATTCCAAGCAGGTTTCCCTGCTCCAGAGCGGTTTTTCAGTGCTTTGTCCGGGGGGAGTGCTGACCTACTCGACTTGTTCGACGGAACCTGAGGAAAATGAAGAGGTCATCGAAGAGTTTCTGGGTGAGGAGCCCGATGCCGCACTGATCGGTGATTTTCATCGAACTTACCCGGCGCCTCATCCAGGAGATTGCTTCTTCGCCGCCCGCATTAGACACGTATAAACGCAGCATGCTAGATTGAATACGAAGGCCGAGGGGCCACAAGATGACAAAACGCCCGCACGACCGTACGACCCCACAACAGCACGACAGCACGAAGGGCGAAGCGCGCACACACGACGGCACGACAGCACGACAGCACGACCGCACGAGGCGCGAAGCGCGCCCGCACAAAAGCAAGGGGCGCCAAACGCCTCTGCAGGGAAGTACAATCCATGAGCAGATCCTGATTGTGGGCCAGTTGACCGTCCTGGTGGGGGTGTTGATTGCCGTAGGGTTATCCAGCGCTTACCTGGGGATGCGACTGGCGGTTCGGGGGACAGAAGTAGAAGTACCCTCGATTTCTGGAAGACCCTTGGGAGAGGCCACAGAGATCCTTGAGAGGGTTCACCTGAAGCGGGAGGTTATGGGGGAGCGTTTCGACCCAGAGATTCCCAGAGGAGTCGTTATCTCTCAGCACCCTCAACCGGGGAGAACCATGAAGGCAGAAAGAAAAGTTCAGATCATTCTGAGCCTGGGAACGAAAACGCATCCCGTTCCAGATCTGAGAGGATCTCCCTTGAGGGTGGCACGACTGATGGTGTCTGACGCAGGGTTTGAATTGGGAAATATTAGTGAAATTGCGATGAGTGAGATTCCGAAAGGACAGATTGTACAGCAATTTCCCCCACCCGACTCGAAGGATCTCCTGAGTCCCGAAATTGATGTCCTGGTCAGTGGAGGATTCCTCGAGCGCTATGTGATGCCCGATGTCACCGGACAGAGTTTAAATTCGGTAGTTCTCTATTTCGAGAAAAATGCTTTTAAGTTAGGCGACATTCGGTACGGAGACTATCCGGACGCTGCCAGAGGTGCTGTGGTCAAACAATTTCCGGAGCCTGGCTACCTCTTGACAGAACAGGAGACCATTAACTTGGAGGTTGCTCGCTGATGGCCGTGATTGCACCGTCGATACTTTCTGCAGACTTCCTCAACCTGGGGAAGGACATTCGTAATATCCAAGAGGCCGGAGCTCGGATTCTCCACGTGGACGTTATGGATGGTCATTTCGTGCCCAATCTGACCATCGGTCTGCCCGTGATTGAGGCCCTCAGGAACAGCACGGATCTCCTTCTGGACGTTCACCTGATGATTTCCAATCCCGAGCAGATGGTCGAAGCTTACATCGAGGCTGGAGCAGACTATCTCAGCGTTCACTATGAGACTGTCGATCACCTGGACCGCCTTGTGGAGAGAATTCGTGAGAAAGGTGCCCAGCCGGGAGTGGTTTTAAACCCACATACACCTGTGCTAATCTTAGAAGAAATACTGAAGAAATGTCACCATGTCCTTTTGATGTCGGTGAATCCAGGATATGGGGGCCAAAAGTTTATTTCTGCTAGCTTTGACAAAGTGAGAAAGCTCAAGTCTTTGATTGATTCGCAAGGCTTGAATGTTAAAATTGAGATAGATGGAGGCATGGGACCTGACAACACGGAAAAAGCCGTGCAGTCTGGTGTGGATATTGTGGTAGCGGGATCAGCGATCTTCCATTCCCAGAGTCCGAAGGACACTTTTCATCAGATGCAGCGGATTGCGGAAGGAGCTGCGGTATTGAAAGGGAACAATGCGATTTCTGCCTGAAAGTGCCTCAAAAACATCTTCAGCAAAAGTTACCGTTTTGATGAAACAAGGCACTCAACTGTTCGTCTTGGCTCTGGCTGGACTTCTACTCTCCTCGTGTGGACAGAAAAGTGCGGGTTTGCAGGAAGCAGCTGTTGCACCGGATACGAGGTTGTTCGAAATCGGCATGAAATTTCTGGAAAAGAACCAATATATCAAAGCCAGACTTTCCTTCCAGACCTTGATCAACACCTACCCGGACAGCGAACATACCCCCGCCTCATTCCTGGGCATTGGCGAATCCTATTACCATGAGGGAGGCACGACCAGTCTCTTGCAGGCGGAAGCGCAATATAAGGATTTTATCATCTTTTATCCCACCCATGACATTGCCGACGACGCGCAGATGAAGATCGCCGCCGTCAATGTGAAGTTGATGAGGGGCCCCGGCCGAGATTCGACCTATGCGATCAAGGCCGAGAGGGAACTGAAAAAATTCTTACAGATGCATCCGGAGAGTGAGTTGGCTCCGACTGCTTTGGAATTCTTGTGGGAGGTTCAGGAAAATCTTGCCCAGGGGATTCAGGAAGTCGGGGATTTCTATTTCAGTAGGAATTCCCACTTGGCCTCGGAAAGCCGGTATAAAAGCGTCTTAGAGAGCTATCCGGACTACAGTAGGTCGGACCAGACCTTGTTTCGATTGAGTCGATCGCTGGAGAACCTGGGTCGCATCGAGGAGGCGTCTGTCTACTATTCTCGTGTGGTTTCCGAGTTTCCCTTCAGTGAGTTCGCCAGCAATGCGGAACAAAGACTCATCCTGCTTGAAAAGCCGGTACCCCCTGTGGATCCTGTTGCCGCGGCCAAAAATGAGGCTAATCTGAGGCCCGGGGGAGGGTTCTCCCTCATGGCTCCTCTACGTGGCATGAAGGAGGTCTTCACCGGTCGCGAGGATCCCTACGAAGTGGCACGGCGAAGAGCGGAGGAACGTCAAGAGCAGGAAGACGGTAGCAATCCAGAAGGAAATAGTGCTCAGTCCGATTCCCAGTCCAACGGCAAGTAATTCATGCCCCACCTGGTCCTGGCGGAAGACAGCCCGACAATCCAAAAACTGGTTCAACTTTGCTTCAAATCTGAGGACATTGAGGTCCACTGTTTCGAGGATGGGACCTCCACACTGGAATACCTTAAGACCGGGCCGGCTGATGTCCTGTTGGCGGACGTAGCCATTCCCGGCCTTGGCGGGTATGAATTGTGCCGGGCAGTGAAGCAGAATCCCGTGACGGCGAGTACGCCAGTGGTTTTGCTGGTGGGTGTCTTCGATGGTTTTGATGTGCAGAGGGCTGAACGGGTCGGTTGCGATTGTCGACTGACCAAGCCTTTAGGGGCCTTAGAGTTAGTCGATCTGGTCAAGAAATTACTGGAAGCGCCAGTTCCTCGTTCCGCCTCGGCGAAGTCGCCATCATCGTTACCCGAGGATCAGGATTCTGACGGAGAACTCACTTTGCCGGTTCACCCGGAAATCAGCGGAGGAGATGAAAAGACTGTTTTTGCCTTGGCACCATTCCAGTGTCAAGCCCGTCCTGCATCCTATACTCGGGAAGTGAGCTCGCAGGAGGCCAGTCCCAAGCCGGAAATTGAGCATGACCCAGGATCTGCGCCCAACATCTCTTTGAATAGACAGGAAGTTGATTTTCTGGTCAACAGATTATTCGAGTTGCTGAAACCTGAGCTCCGCCGTATGGTGACCCAAGTCACCCGGGATGTTGTAAAACGGGGCACCGTCTGATTTTGCTATAATTCCCTTTTTTTGTCCGATCCTTTAGAAAAGGTCAAGACTCCATTGTCTAAAAGAGAGATTAGAGCTAAAGCCTACGAGCCGGCTGAGGTAGAGGAGAAGTGGTATCGATGGTGGATGGAGCAGGACTTCTTCCGGGCCGATGCTGACTCGCAAAAGCCACGTTATTCTATGGTGTTGCCGCCACCCAACGTGACCGGTAATCTTCACATGGGCCATGCCCTGAACCATACCCTGCAGGACATCCTTATTCGCTGGAAGCGCATGAAAGGGTTTGATGTGCTTTGGCTGCCTGGGACGGACCATGCCGGGATTGCTACCCAAAACGTCGTGGAACGGCAGCTAGCCGAGCAGGGGAAGAAACGAACCGACCTGGGCCGTGAGAAGTTCGAAGAGATGGTCTGGGCGTGGAAGGAGCAGGCTGAGACGAATATCTTGAACCAGGCCCGACGGCTCGGTTGTTCTTGGGATTGGAGTCGAAAGAGGTTCACATTGGATGAGGGGCTCTCGCGGGCCGTTCGGGAAGTGTTCGTCCGCCTTTACCAGGACGATCTCATTTACCGGGGCGAATACCTGGTCAATTGGTGTCCACGTTGCAGCACGGCCATTTCCGATCTGGAGGTGGAGTACAAGCCTTCTGAGGGGAAACTGTGGCACATCCGGTATCCGATTCAAGGGAGCGACGATTATGTAGTGGTGGCGACAACGCGGCCCGAAACCATGTTGGGCGACACGGCGGTTGCCGTTCATCCTGAAGACGAACGATACCGTCATCTGCACGGTGGTAGAGTTGTTTTACCTTTAATGGATCGGGACATCCCTGTCATCACGGACGATTTTGTGGAGAGAGAGTTTGGCACGGGAGCGGTGAAGGTCACTCCCGGGCACGATCCCAACGATTTTGAAGCCGGAAAGCGCCACCAGTTGCTTCTCCTTAAGGTGATTGGAGAGGATGGGCGGATGACTGATGCAGCTGGATCTTACAAAGGAATGGACCGTTACGAAGCGCGAAAAAAAGTAGTTTCGGACCTGCAAGAGCAGGGATTTCTCGTTAAGATCGAAGATCATTCCTACAATATAGGCGTTTGTCAGCGATGTGAAACGGTGGTCGAACCTTTGGTATCGGAGCAGTGGTTTGTCAAAGTGAAGCCGTTGGCTGAGGCGGCGATTCAGGCCGTGGAAAACAAACAGACTGTCATTGTCCCGGAGAATTACGAACGTATCTATTTTGAGTGGATGCGCAACATTCACGATTGGTGTATCAGCCGGCAGCTTTGGTGGGGACATCGAATCCCCGCCTGGTACTGTGGTGATTGTCCTGAAGTCACCGTGGCTGTCACGGAACCTGCAACCTGCTCCCATTGTCAGGGGAGTTCACTCAGACAGGACTCCGATGTTCTGGATACCTGGTTCAGCTCGGCTTTGTGGCCTTTTTCCACGATGGGATGGCCGGATCAGACGAAAGATCTTCAGGTGTACTATCCCACCGATACCCTGGTCACGGGTTTTGACATCATTTTCTTTTGGGTAGCTCGAATGATGATGATGGGGCTCCGCTTCATGAAGGCAGTCCCCTTTCACACCGTCCATATCAATGGTCTTGTTCGAGACGAACAGGGACAAAAGATGTCGAAGTCTCGTGGCAACGTGATCGATCCACTGCAGATCATCGATGAGTATGGAACGGATGCGATGCGCTTTACACTGGCTGTGATGGCGGTCCCCGGAACGGATATTCCTTTTTCCATCAGTCGGATGACCGGGTACCGTGCATTCTGCAACAAAATCTGGAACGCTTGTCGCTTCCTGCTGTTGAACCTGGACCAGGAAGATCCAGTCAGCGAGCAGGAAGTAGATCAGCTGAGGCAAAGCGAGCAACTGGATTTAGGGGAACGTTGGATCCTCAGCAGGCTGCAAAAGGTGATCGCTGAAACCAATGAGAATTTGGAGAAATTTCGTTTTCACGAGGCCAGTAATAACCTCTACCATTTCTTCTGGCACGAGTTATGCGACTGGTTCATTGAATTGGCAAAGATCGGTTTTACCAGTGAAAATGTGAAAGAACGCAGAACCACAGGCCGTCTCATGGCTTATGTGCTGGAAAGCTGCCTGAGGCTGTTGCATCCCTTTATTCCTTTCATCACCGAAGAGCTGTGGCAGGATCTCCCCCATTCCGGGAAGTCAGTCATGGTGGCCCCCTATCCGGAGGCTAACCAGGAATGGACGGACCCAGCGGCTGAAAAAGAGATGGAGGAACTTCAGGATTTGGTGATTGCCATTCGGACCTCCAGGTCGGAGAACAACATCGATCCACGAAAGAAGATTCCGCTGCAGTTGGCGTGCAAGCCGGAGCATCAAAATTTCCTCGAATCGCAGCTGCTGCCTATCAAGCACTTGGCCCAGCTGAAGGAGGTGGTTTTTGTCTCCAATCTGGAGACTGGAGACCTTCGGGTTCAAGGAGTTTCCCGAATAGCCGATTTCGTGCTCGTTTTGGACGAGGTCATTGATCTTGGAGCAGACCGCACACGTTTGAGCCAACAGATCGATCGTTCTACAGCGAATGTTCAACAGCTGCAAAAGAAGCTGAAAAATACAAACTTTGTCCAAAAGGCCCCTGAGCACGTGGTTGTTGGGGTCCGCCGACGTCACCAGGAAGCGGTCGAACAGCTCAAGAAACTACAAGAAAAATTGGATGGACTTTCTCAGCCTTGATCCGCTCTTAAGAAAAGCTCTCGAAGAGGACTTGGGTCGTGGAGATCTCACCACTGAGGCCATCCTCAAGAGAGCCGAAGCCTCCAGAGGAGGGGCCGTCCAGGCTCAAGCTGCGCTCTTGGCCAAGGAGAACTTGATTCTGGCCGGATGGCCTGTATTCCTGGGTGTCTTTCAGCTCATGGATGAGATTGAGGCTGAAGTCCATTTTGAGGAAGGTGCTCAGGTGGATCGGGGGACCACCGTGGGAAAGCTGCAGGGTAAGGCCTCCGTCCTGCTTCAGGGTGAAAGGGTGGCCTTGAATTTCCTGCAGCGCATGAGCGGAGTGGCTACTCTCACTCAGAAATATGTCCAACAGGTTGCCCACACGCAGGCAAAAATTTTGGATACACGCAAGACCACGCCTTTGTGGCGAAGCCTGGAAAAGTATGCCGTGAGAATGGGCGGAGGACTGAATCACAGGTTGGGCTTGTACGATGGAATTCTCATTAAGGAAAATCATGTGGCGATGGCAGGAGGCATTGAAGCGGCACTGGATGCCTGCCGGGGTCCCATGGAGGTCGAAATCGAGGTCAGAAATTTCGAGGAGCTGTCCCAAGCCATTGATGCCGGAGCAGAGAGGGTGCTTTTGGACAATATGAGTCCTCAGGAAGTTCAGAAAGCTGTCGAAATCACCAAGGGTCGCTGTGTGCTGGAGGTTTCTGGAGGTGTCCACGAAGGAAATGTTGTTGACTATGCTGAGACAGGAGTTGATTTCATTTCTCTGGGGATCTTGACTCACTCCTCCCCGTCGGTGGATTTCAGTTTTTTAATGAACTCCTATGAGCCCTGAGACACCCCAGGAGAGCAAACTTTTCAAACAATTCGACTATCTGCACCGTGTGGATTCCACCAACGACTATTTGAAAGCCTTCGTCGAGGAAGGTGAGACTCGGATGGTGGTAGCCAGAGAGCAAG
>JAZFTY010000334.1:0-3765 GCA_036446935.1 Acidobacteriota bacterium
GCTGCAGCCATGGAGCAAAATCAGCCAAGTGAAGAGGGAGAACGCGGGGTCATCATCAACACCGCTTCCGTAGCAGCCTTTGAAGGACAGATCGGTCAGGCGGCCTATGCCGCTTCAAAGGGTGGGATCGTGTCCTTGACCCTGCCAGCGGCCCGGGAACTCTCCCGCCAGGGCATTCGCGTCATCAGTATTGCTCCCGGCATCTTTGACACCCCGCTATTAGCCGGACTCCCAGAAAAGGCACGGATCGCGCTCGGGGAACAAGTTCCCTTTCCCCCTCGATTGGGCCGCCCCGATGAATATGCGGCACTTGTCCAGCACATCGTCGAAAACGTCGCCCTCAATGGCGAAACCATTCGTCTAGATGGGGCATTGCGAATGGGTCCCCAATAGCCACTCCCGCCGAAGTGTGGCATCATCAGCAAAATGAATATCCTGGAGTTCGACGGTTCCGCTATTCAAGATGAGGCAGGAGTCTCTGCAGCCGTGGAAGCTGTCGTGAACCGCCGGCAGGATGAACCTCTTGTTCTGGTGGCGGGAATGGGAAAAACGGAACAACGTCTCCTGGAGGCTGGAGAAAAAGCTGCCGCTCAGGATCTTGTACTTGCCTCCACAATAGCTGAGGGGGCCAGAACCTTTTACATGCAGGTGGCCCGACAGCTCACTTCTGAAGCCGTGTGGTCAGAAACACAAAGCCTCCTCTCCGGACTTTTCGAGGAGTTCTCAAACCTTTTACACGGCGTTTACCTCATCGGTGAGCTCAGCCCCCAAGGAAGCAGGATCCTCCAATCTTATGCTGAAAGGGCAAGCTGTATCATGGTGGCCCAGGCGCTCAAAGAGAAAGAGGTTCAAGCACAACCCGTTGGCGGACGGCAACTGTATTGCGCCAACAGTGCTCACCTTTCCAAAAATCTCCAGGAGAAGACCCTCACCGATTTTCAGCAGGAAATTTCGCTATTGTCCCAAGGCGGAACCATCCCGGTCATTCCCTTTTCACTGCGATCAATCGCCACAGCGGAATGATCGAGAGGGTCATCTCGGGTGGACAGACGGGCGTGGACAGAGCTGCTCTGGACGTCGCTCTGAAGCTGGGAGTTCCTTGCGGAGGGTGGTGTCCCCGCGGCCGGCGAGCCGAGGACGGGCCACTCAAGGAAGTCTATCCTCTCCAGGAGACCCCCTCATCCGATTACACACAGCGAACTCGATGGAACGTTCGAGACTCGGATGGAACAGTGGTTCTCTACAAGAGTTCTCTTTCAGGAGGAAGTGCCTTAACGGTAGAACTCGCCAAAAAACAAACCAAGCCCTGCCTGGTGATCGACCTGTGTGAGGATTCCTCCCCTGAGATACTGCTGGACTGGTTAAAATTGCAGCAAATTCGAACTCTGAATGTTGCGGGGACCAGAGAGAGTGGCAGCACAGGCATCTACGAGGAGGCTTGTCAATTCCTGAAAGAAGCCTTTTCCTACTGTGCCTGATGGATCAAAAGAGGCACTTATTCTAAAAAACTTTCAGAGGCTACTGGCATCATTAACTATGTAAGTGATCAGAGAAAATCCGGTGAGGGTGTGATATGAATGAAGAACCCAAGAAAAACAGCCGTACCAAAGCAGCTGAGGGTGAAAAGAAGCCACCTGCAGGATGGAAGCTGACTGAAGAGGACAAAGTATTTCTCCGGTCCTGTGGAATCAATCCTGATTAGCCGCTAGTGGTCTTGTCAGATCTCCAGAATCTGCACCAGCACCACGGTGATGTTATCCAGCCCCCCTTTTTCGTTGGCCATCGCTATCAGCTGATCGGCAGCGTCGCTGATGGGACAAGTCGTCAAGACAGATTGAATCTCCTGGTCAGATAGAGCGTCCGTCAACCCATCCGTGCAAATCAAAAAGATATCGTCTGAGGTCAGAGGGACCGAGAGAACGTCCGCTTTCAGTTGAGGAAATACACCCAGCGACCGGTCCAACAAATTCTTCTGGGGATGCCGCTGCATCTGATCTTTGGTGAGTACCCCCTGTTTGAAGAGGCGAAAAACGGGAGAATGGTCCTCCGTCAACTGCTCGAGTTTTTCTTCCCGCTGCCTGTACATTCGGCTGTCTCCCACATGCCCAATCCATCCGGACCCTGAGTTCTCGGGCACCAGCCAGAGAGAGGTAACCGTGGTTCCCATCCCCCGGTGCTCAGGATTGGCAGCCTGGTCACTCAAGATCCGTCTATTGGCCTCCTGGATACTGGACTCCAGGGTCCCCTCAGGAGACTCGGATACCTTCTGGGCGAATTCCTTGAGTGTTTCCGCCGCAATGGAACTTGCGACTTCACCTGCAGCGTGGCCTCCTAGTCCGTCGCACACTCCAAACAATCCGATAGTGGGTTCTTCAATCAGAGTGTCTTCGTTATTACTTCTGACCTGCCCCACATCGGATCGAGCCTGGTACACGTACTGGAGTGATCCTTTTTGATACGTTTCTGAGCTCATTGTTGATTCTTTCTCTACTTAGCCCGGACTATGCATAAATTCTCTACTGCAGCGCCGCAATCATCCGCCCTGACTGCGTTGCACTCGGTCGGCCTCCTCAACGTACCGTACAGTACGTTTGCGGGGACCTCCGACCCGCACAAGCGGGTGCCCCCGCGCCTTGTCAGGTCGGCGCTTTCGTCGCTTCGTGACAAGAACCTATGCATAATCCGGGCTCTTAAAACCCATCAAGCATCCGAACATGGCACCTTACCAGACCATAGCCAATTAGAAAGAGCAAAATCCAGGCACCCGCTTTCTTCCAGAGGGGATGGGTCAGCTGGGTTCCACAATAGGGGCAGTAGGTGCTCCTTTCAATAAGTGTATAGCGACAATGAGGACAAATCTCCAGCTCTGTTGAAGACATCTACTGGACCACTTGCACACCGGACTTCGAGAAATGAAAATCCAGGATCTCTCCCCCTGTTCCCTGGATGGCCTCTTTGACCTCCTGCTGACAACCTTCACCCACCACGGTCAAAAAACATCCTCCCCCTCCAGCGCCGCAGATCTTACTCGCCTGGGCTCCCGCCTGCCGGGCCACATCAAAGATGCGATCGATTTCCGGGGTGGTTACCCCGTCAGCTAATCCCTTCTGGTTCTCCCAGTCGGTGGCCAAACATTCGGCAAACTTGTCCAGATCTTCCTCCTTCAGGCTCTGGTAGACGGTCAAGGCGATTTCCTTGATCTTCCCCAGGCCGGCGACTGTAGCACCTTCGTTATCGATGTACTTTCTCATGATGTTCCAGTTGCTGCTACCCGAAAAGCGCGATACG
This sequence comes from Acidobacteriota bacterium, assembly GCA_036446935.1. Classification (GTDB taxonomy): domain Bacteria; phylum Acidobacteriota; class UBA6911; order RPQK01; family JADFOI01; genus JADFOI01. Next base: position 3,289 of record JAZFTY010000334.1, read on the forward strand.
CCAGAATATCCCAATACAATACGCTCTTGGAGCTGGTTCTCAAATTGGGGGGAAAGCGTGAGTCGCTCACGGCGGATCCCTTCAATCTCGAACCACAGAGCATGAAACCCCCCGTAGGCGGGTGGGAAATAGTCCTGTTTGCCGGTGGGGATGCGAATGGATTGTGCTTCAATATTGGCTCCAATATCAATCATCTGCTCTTTGTTGACAGGGCGGTTCTCCCACTGAAGCAAAGCCGTGCTCAAACAAACCAAGAGAGAGGAGGAGCCTCCCAGGCCGGACCCGGGCGGAACATTGTTCTTGGTCCGTACGATCAGACCGTTCCCGGGCCTGTAAAACTTTAGAACCCTCAAGACCAGGTCAAGAGGGGCAAATTCTCCAGTGCTTTGTAGCGCTCCTAGATCGGGGCCTTCCAGGACCAACCCCAGGTCGGTGGACTCGATGCGAATCCGATCCTCCGACTGTTCTTCGAGCTCG
>JAZFTY010000335.1:0-6638 GCA_036446935.1 Acidobacteriota bacterium
CAAGCGCTGGCTAACCTGGCCTCGGAAGGGGTGATATGAGGGGGAAGGAGACAGGAGACAGGAGACAGGAGGAGCGCTCTTCGCCCGCAGAGAGAAAGAGAGAATGAGAGGAAAGAATTTGTTTGGAATTTGGAATTTTGGATTTGGAATTTCAGCCGGTCTGCCGGCTGCGGTCAGGCGGTCAGGGGGTCAGGTGGTCAGGAGATTCCCCATTGTCTAGCACCAACCAGATCTTAAAGGGCATCCGCATCATCGCCTTCACCAATGCCTATGCCGGTCCCTACGCGGGACGCCTTCTGGCGCAGCACGGTGCAGAGGTGATCAAGGTGGAGTCTGCAACCGGTGGGCTGGACACCTTTCGCCATTTCGGCAAGGACCTGGATTCTTCGGCCCGCTTCATCGAGTGTAACCTGGGAGTCCGATCCCTCACCGTGAATCTCAAGCATCCGGACGGAGTGGAAATCATCAAGAAGTTGACCTCCTGTTCGGATGCGGTGCTGGAGAACTTTCGCCCTGGAGTCCTGACGCGATTGGGCCTGGGCGAGGAAGAACTCAGGCAGGTCAACCCGGGAATTATTATTCTCAGGTTGCCCGGACTGGGAGAGAAGGGGCCCAAGAGCTGGTACGGAACCTGGGGCTTTAATCTCACCGCTTACTCCGGCATGACCTATCTGTGGAATCACCCCGATCAGCCGCGTCCCATTGGCAGCCAGGGAGTTTATCCGGATCATGTGAGTTTCATTATGGCTCCCACGCTGCTGGTGGCCGCACTGCTTCGTCGTCGGGTCACTCAAAAGGGTGTCACCATCGATCTGGCCCAAGCCGAGGCCGCTGCCTATGTTTTGGGTGTGAGCTACCTGGAGATGTCCGTCAATGGCAAAGATCCAGAACCACGAGGCAACCACCATCCCACCGCCTTTCCCCATGGATGTTACCGCTGTCAGGGCGATGACCGTTGGTGTGTTCTTTCCATCACCACCGATGAGGAGTGGCAGAAGTTCTGCCGAATTATGGGACGAGAGGATCTTGCCGCCTCCCCCAAGTTTGCAGGACAGGAGGCCCGCTCCAAGCATGTCTCGGAGCTGGATCGAATCGTGGAGGAGTGGACCCAGGGACGGTCTCCCGAAGAGGTGATGAAGAAGCTGCAGGAAGAGGGTATTGCGGCCGGCGTGGTTGAAAACGGTGCCGATTTGATGGAGGATCCTCAACTGCGCCACCGCAACTATTTTGAGCGCTTTCCCGTCTCCTCTTTCGGGCCCATGGAGGTCCCGCGCAGTGCCCTTCGATTCGGTGGGATGAGTGACGATCCTCTCGCACTGCCTTCCAAGCTGGGTCAGGATACCGAGGCCATCCTGAAGGATCTTCTGGAATACGATGAAGAGACGATCCAGGAGTGGAAAAAAGAAGGGGTCTTAGATTAGGGTCGTTTCTTCTTCTTCTGGCAGTTTTCCCACGAGAGATTGGGCGTGACATTGGGGACAGGCCCCCAGAGGCCTGTCCCTCAATCTCTCTTCAATCTCTCTCTTCGGGCAGTCGCCCGACGATAAACACGTAGGAAAAGGCGCCGAACATCATGATGGCTCCGGCGGTGACCAGGGCTCCCGTAAAAGACCCCGTGGCTGCAAAAATGTAACCGGTGACGATAGGGGCCATCAGAGCTCCAATATTGCCGCCAAAGTTTTGAATCGAGACCAGTGAGGCCACGGAAGTGGAGGGTGCCAGATCAAGGGGCATGGCATTGGCCGATCCCGTGGTGGCTCTCAGAGACCCCATGCAGAGGGTGAGCAGGGTAACGGCCAACCAGGTTTGGGCTGTGTAGGCTGCCGTGATCACCATAACCGTAGCAACCATCATTCCAACTCCTACAACCGTCTTGCGTGCACTGGTGTGGTTGAAACCTCTGCGGATGAGATGGTCCCCCAGCCAACCCCCTCCAATGGTTCCCACCATCCCCATCACAAAAGGGAGACTGGCAGCGATTCCGGTCAGCTGAAGGCTCATATTGCGTTCCATGATCAGATAGCTGGGGAGCCAGCTGAGGTAAAAAGAATAAGCATAGAGGTATCCCATCTGTCCGAAGGCTAGCCCCCAGGTGGAGCGGCAGTTGCGAAGGCGGACTCCCAAGGATTTGTCCCGTGTCCCGAACAGAAGGGCAAAGATGGGAACTCTTTTTACGGTTTCGGCTTCCCCCTCAGGACCCAGCTTGATCTGGGGTCCGATCTGTTTGTCGGGATGGAAAAGGATCCAGATGATGGCAAACACCAGGTTTGCAGCACCGACCCAGTAAAAGATGGATCGCCAGCCGAAACTAGCCAGAAGCAAGGCGCAGACGGCCGCACCGACAGCGCTTCCCACCTGGCTTCCGGAGAAAGCAAATCCCAGAGCGGTGGAACGCTGTTCCGAGGGAAACCATTTCGAGATGGTGGAGCCCTGTGCCGGAATCAACATGCTGTGCCCGACTCCAAAGACGGCCCGAAACAGGAAAAGGCCAAGGGCGGTGCTTGCCAGAGGCAGAGCTATGGTGGAAAGGCTCCACACGCTGGCTCCCATACCCAGAACGATCCACGATCCGAATCGATCCACCACAGGACCTATGATCAACTGACAGGCCGTGTAGGCCCAGTTCCATCCCGAGAGGACGTAGCCCATGGTGGCAGGGGAGATGTCGTACTCTTTCATCAAAGTGGGAGCTGCCACACCCAGGGAGATCCGAATCACACTGCTCATGGCGAGAGCCCCAAAGCAAAGCCCCACCACACCCCATCTTTTGGATCCGTGTTCCTTCGAATCTTCCATATTCCGATGCCTCTTGAAAGAGTGCGTGGATTGTAGCGCGCTCCGCGCGCAGAGAAAAGAGAAAAGAAAGGACCCCTCTGAATTTCGAATTCCGAACTTGTGTTGAATTTGTTTAGGATTTGGAATTTGGGATTTGGAATTTCCGCTGAACGCGGTAAGCGTTCAGCGGCTTCTCCTTGCAAACCGAGTCTTTTCTGTTTAGATTGAGTGCGCCATGTCATACGGAAAGATAGGACAACGTTTGGGGCGCATAGAGGGACCCGCCAAAGTTACCGGAGAAGCCAAGTATACGGCCGATATTTTGCTGCCGGGCATGATCTGGGGCAAGGTCTTGAGAAGCCCTCTCCCCCACGCCAAAATTGTCGCCATAGATACCCGAGAGGCCGAACAAATGCCGGGAATTCTTGCCGTACTCACCGCCAAGGACCTTCCCGACCTGCTGACTGGGCGACTGGTGTATGACATGCCGGTGTTGGCTATAGATCGGGTGCGATTCATTGGCGAGAAAGTGGCGGTGGTGGCTGCAGAAGATCCCGATATGGCCGAGGATGCGCTGGCCTCCATTGACGTGGAATATGAAGAGATGCCTGCTGTCTTCGACGCCCATGAGGCCATGAACCCCGAAGCTCCACTGCTGCATCCCGATTATCGATCCTATGCTCACGCTCCCGAGAAGTTCTTCTCGGATATCCCCAACGTCCACTCTCACGTCACTTGGGAACTGGGTGATATCGACAAGGGATTCGCTCTGGCCAAACAGGTCTTCGAACACACCTTTAGCACACCCGCTGTACATCAAGGCTATATCGAGCCTCACGCCTCGGTTGTGGCCATCGATCCCGATGGCCGGGTCAATGTCTGGATCAGCAACAAGATGCCGGTGCGGGCACGAGAGCTTTTGGCCGACGTGATCGAGCTCCCTGAGGAGCGGATTGTGGTCCATCTGGCCCAGATCGGGGCGGATTTCGGAGGCAAGGGTTCCCTGATGGATGCGCCGCTTTGTTATCATCTGGCCAAGCGGACCGGCCGACCGGTGAAGATGGTCATGAGTTATACCGAGGAGCTCATGGCCGGTAATCCCCGACATCCCACCAGCATCTTTTTGCGCACGGGGGTCACCGAGGAAGGCCAGATTGTGGCCCGTCAGGCCAAAGTGGTTTTCAACAGCGGCGCCTACGCTGCATTCAAGCCCGTTCCCTTTGTCAATATTCCGGGTGCCAAGGATGCAGCAGGAGTCTACGGGACACCCCACATCAGGATCGATGCCTACTCCGTGTATGCGAACTGCGTTCCCAGTGGCCACTTCCGGGCTCCGGGAGATCTCCAGGTGAACTTCGCCGTGGAGTCCTCGATGGATATGATCGCTGAAGACCTGGGCCTGGATCGACTCGAATTTCGCAAGCAAAACTTGCTGAAGGACGGAGATTGGGTGCCGGGCGGTCCTCAACTGGAAGAGGTGAGGGTGGCTGAGACGCTGGCGGCGGCGGTCAAGGCATCCTCCTGGAACCAGCCCAAATCCCAACCCAACCGAGGCCTTGGCCTGGCCGTCTCCCATCGCTTGATAGGCACCGGAGAAGCGAACACCCAGCTTACCCTGAAAGAGGATGGAACCATCCAGGTGCTCACGCCCGTGCCTGAAGTGGGGACGGGTGCCCATACGATTCTGCAACAGATTGTGGCTGAAACACTCTTTCTCCCCCTGGATCAGGTCCGGGTTGAGACGGCTACGGAGATTTTCAAGACCGATTCCGGTTCAGGGGCCAGCCGCGTCACCTACGTGGGGGGACAGGTTGTTCAGCAGGCAGCCGGGGAATTAATGAAGTTGATCCTGGCGGCTGGCGCAAAAGGCTTGGGTTGCGCGGAAAACGAAGTCGTGTTCGAGGGTGGCCGTGTGGTGCGCAGTGATTCGGATGGCAGTCTCTCGTTAGTGGAGGTGGCCAAGCTGGGAGGCGATGGCAAATCTGCCTTGCGGGTGAAGAAATTGCTCAACCTTTCCGAAGGTCCTCCGATGACCACATTCACCGCTCAGGTGGTGGAGCTTGAAGTGGACCCGGAGACGGGCCAGATCAGGTTGCTCGATGTTGTGACCGCACACGATGTAGGGACCATCATCAACCCACTGGGTCACCAGGGACAAATCGAGGGAGGTCTTCTTCAGGGAGTTGGCTTTGGCCTGCTCGAAGAGTTGAGGATAGAAGATGGGCAGGTCTCGACCTTGAATCTGGGAGACTACAAGCTCCCCAATATCCGAGACATCCCACCGCTCACGACGGTGCTTGTCGAGGAGGAACTGGGGCCCGCCCCCTTTCACGGAAAGGCCATTGGAGAGAGTAGTATTACCCCCACCGGTGCGGCGATCGCCAATGCGGTGTATGACGCCGTGGGAGTGCGCTTCCACGACTTACCCATTAACGCCGAGAAGGTGTATTGGGCGTTGCAGCAACACAGAGGTGGGAAAGGATGACTCACACCATCCGACTGAATGTGAATGGCAAGGAGCACACGGTAGAGGTGTCCTCACGACGGCTCCTGGTCGACTGTCTGCGCTATGACCTAGGACTGACCGGGACCAAGGAAGGATGCAGCGTCGGCGTTTGCGGAGCCTGCACGGTTCTCATGGATGGAAAGCCCATCAGTTCCTGCCTGGCTCTGGCCCTGTTTGCTGATGGAAAGGAAATAGTCACCGTGGAGGGGCTGGCTCGGGAGGACCGTCTCGACCGGGTGCAACAGGCCTTCATCGACTACGGAGGGTTTCAGTGCGGAATCTGCACCCCGGGGATGGTGGTTACCGCCAAGGCTCTCCTGGATGAGAATCCCGATCCAAGCGTCGATGAAATCAAAGAGTGGATGATGGGCAATCTCTGCCGCTGTACGGGCTACTACAAGGTTATTGAGTCGATTCAAGGGGCAGCGCGGCAGCAGAGGAAGGCGGGGGATAGCGATGAGGGCCTTTGAGTATCGCGAACCCGACAACCTGGAAGAAGTGCTGAGCCTGCTGCACGATCATGGAGAGGATGCCAAGATCATCGCCGGCGGCACGGCTCTGGTGATCATGCTCAACCAGCGCCTGATCATGCCCTCCTATCTCATCAGCTTACGTAAGCTGCCTGGCCTGAATTCTGTGGAATCTGTGGGCGGTGCTCTGCAGCTGGGTGCACTGGTGACTCACCGTGAAATGGAGATTTCTCCTGTCATTCGTGATCAGATCCCGGTTCTGGCTGAGACCTATAGGCAGGTCGCAACCCTGCGGATCCGCAACATGGCCACGGTGGGAGGAACTCTGGCCCACGCTGATCCCAGCCAGGATTCGCCCGTCACCCTGATGGCGTTGGACGCCCGAGTCGGACTCACTTCCAGTGGAGGAAGCCGGGAGGTTGCTCTGGATGAGTTTTTTACCGATTATTACGAGACTGTTCTGCAGCCCGATGAGCTGCTCACCCACGTGCAGGTCCCTTTACCCAAAGCTCATACGGGCAGCATCTATCTGAAGTTTCTGCCCAGGACGGAGGATGATTACGCGACGGTAGGAGTGGCAGCGAGTGTGGAGATTGAACCCTCCTCCCGGCTGTGCCGGGAGTGTCGTATCGTCCTGGGGGGTGTTGCTCCCACGCCTTTGCGCGTCAAGGAGGCTGAGGCGCTGCTTTCCGGGCAGAAGTTGGCTCCCGAGCTTCTGCACAAGGCGGCCTCTGTGGTTCAGGAGCATACCGATCCCATCAGTGATTCTCGCGGTGGAGCCGATTACAAGCGCGAGATGGCGGGAGTCTGTGTGCGCAGGGCGCTGGAGCAGGCCTGGCAAAGGGCCTTTAGCCGGGATGATGCATAAATTTTCTACTACAGTGCCG
>JAZFTY010000336.1:0-3446 GCA_036446935.1 Acidobacteriota bacterium
AGTGAGTTCCTCCGCCAACTCGCCCAGAACACGCACCTCCATACCGTAGGTCCACCTCTCTCCAGGCTCATGAAGCAGCGGAAGCTCCCTTTCAGTCTTACCCGTCTTCTCTACCAACCGGGCCATCAGGGAATTCGCGAAACTGTAGCCGAATCCCGCCGTAAAAGCCAGCAAATGCCGAATGGTTATCTCTCGTTCAGCGGGCTTGGTTGAATACGTCCCATCCTCTTCGTCAAACGAGGTAATGACCTGCGGATTACTCAGCCAATCGATGTACTGGGAGATCGGATCATCCAGGTCGAACCTCCCCTCCTCATACAGCGTCATAACCGCTACCGAAGTGATCGCTTTGGTCATGGAGGCAATCCCGAAGATGGTATCCCTTTGCATCTCAACGTCATTTAAGACGTCCATCTTCCCGAAGGCTTGGTGGTAAAGGATGCGATCCCGGTTGGCGACAATGGCCACGACGCCAGGTATGTCCTTTCGATCGACCGCATCCTGAAGCAGTTGATCGATCTCAGCGATACCCTCTTCTGGAATTCCCGGCTGAGCCGCCTGTTGAGGCTGGGAGCACCCCACCATCAGGATGAAGGGTAAAATCAACAGGCGTCTCATAGTCATAAAAGGAGAGTCTAAAACTTTCCAGGTCACGAATAAAGGTACGCGTGGGCAAACAGGTCCTTGTCTCACCCTATCGACCCCTTCGTTTAGCACAGGTCTTGAGGTAAGGTATTGGGGAAAGGGGAAGATCCATACTCCTGACCCGTAGATTCCGATGTCCAACACCGATATTGAAGTCGCCCATAACTATCACGAGCAGACCAAGCACTCCTACCGGAGCATCCGTTCCGATACCCACTCTTTGGATTTTTCCAATCGGCCGGTACCTTTTAAAACCTACCCTGGACTGAAGCCCATACCACTACCAAACCCATGGGAGGACATTGAGATCACTGCCCTTTCGGCTGTCTCCGCAGTCACCTCTCCCACAAAGGAGGAACGAATTCCGAGTTTAAGTGACTTGGCGCGGCTGCTCTATTACTCAGCAGGCATCATCAGACAAAAAATTTATCCCGGGGGAACTTTGATGTTTCGGGCAGCCTCCTGCACAGGAGCGCTCTACGAAGTCGAACTCTACGTGGTGTGTGGGGACCTGCCGGAACTGCCGGCAGGGACCTACCATTTCAGTCCCAAGGACTTCGCCCTATATCGGTTGCGGGAAGGCGACTATCGGGCGGTCGTGGCTCAGGCCAGTGGAGAAGAACCCCATGTGGTGGCAGCCCCCGCGCTCATCCTTTCGACGGGAACCTACTGGCGCAATGCATGGAAGTACAGGGCCCGGACTTATCGTCATTTCGGTTGGGACAATGGCACGATCGTCGCTCACTTGCTGGCTATGGGCTCCGCCCTGCAGTTGACGACCCAAGTGGTCCTGGGTTTTGTGGACAAGGAATTGAATCAACTGCTGGATCTGGATATTCAGCGCGAGGTGACCTTATCCATCGTCTCTGTTGGCACCACGACTCAGAAAGCCAGTGAGCCGTCGACGAAAGTAGAAGTGCTGGAACTGCCCACTTTGCCTCCTTCAGAAAGGGAGGTGGACTACCCGGAGATGCGCACCCTGAATTCCGCTACCGCGCTCCTTTCCGAAAAGGAGGTCGCCCTATGGAAAGGAGAGACTCCTATCCAGGCCTTGCCTGCGCCCCAGGGTCCTGTCTGGAAGCTTGATCCTGACCCCGAAAGGGCGCCTGATTCGATTGAGAAGGTGATCCGGCGCCGCGGATCCAGCCGCCAGTTCAAACACAAGACCCTCTCGTTTCAGGAATTTTCGACCCTGCTCTACTGCTCGGCCCAAGGCATATCCGCTGACTTCCTAGAGCCCGCTGGAGTTCTTCTCAATGACTGGTATCTTATCGTCAACGCGGTAGAGGATTTGCCCTCGGGTTCCTACGTTTTACATCGTGAGGGATGGTCATTGGAACTCCTCAAAGAGGGAGATTTCAGAAGCGAATCCGGATTCCTGGGTCTGGAGCAAAGCCTGCCGGCCGATGCCAGTGCCAACGTATTTTTCCTGGCCGATCTAGAAGCGATTCTAAAACAGTTGGGTAATCGGGGGTATCGAGCCGCCCAGCTGGAGGCTGGCATCCTGGGGGGAAAACTCTACCTGACTGCCTATGCTCAGCGACTCGGTGCCACCGGGCTCACCTTTTACGACGATGCGGTTGTTGAGTTTTTCTCTCCCCATGCAAAGGGGAAAAGCGCTATTTTCCTGATGGCCCTGGGACATGGCCAAAAAGGGCTCTCTTGAAATCACCGAAAAAGATCTTTCTCCTTGGAGCGAAGGATTTGCCGGCCCTCTCCCTCCCCTTCCGGGTAGTCAAAGCCTCGAATCAGGGCCACCGGGACACCTTTTGTCTTTCCCATCACCAGCTCTGCGGTGGAGGCCAGCTGATCAGCCACGGCCATCTGGGTCGCGTGCAACTCCCCCCCAAAACAATCCTTTTGTCCTCGATAATCGATGAAGGGTGTCATTCCGGAAACTCCCAGGGCCACATTGACCAGACCTTCCCGCCAGGGGCGCCCGAAGGTGTCCGACACGATGAGGGCAAGCCGAACTCCGAATTCCCTTTCCAGATCCTGGCGAATCTGGGCGGCCGAACGATCGGAGTCTTTGGGCAAAAGCGTGACCTGTCCACTTGCTATGTTGGAAGTATCGACCCCGGCATTGGCACAGACAAAGCCATGCTGCGTTTCCACAATCAGTAACCCGCGCTCCATCCGCAACACGCGCTTCGACTCCCTCAAAACAACCTCGACCAGTCGGGCATCCTTGCCATGGTCCCTGGCCCAGCGCTGGGCCTTGGCGGAGGGTTCAATATCCTCCAACTTCAGCACCTGCCCTTCGGCCTTGGAGACGATCTTTTGCGCGACCACGAAGATGTCCTTGTCTTTCACCTCCAGGCTGGCATTCCGAATGGACTCAGCAATGAGTGCCGCCAGGTTGTCTCCCCTGGACACCTCGGGAAATCCGGAGAGTCCAAAAATGCTTACTTCACTCACGGCCATGGGCACTCATCAGGTTTCAGGAATGTTGCTTTAACGAATCAAACTGACTCAAGACCTGAGCGGTTCTCGTTTCATTCTCCAGCTGCATGAAACGGAGAAGATCAGAGAACTCGTCCAGGTCGAACGCAATCCGGGGATTCTCTAGGATCTTGAGCTCGACGCAACACCGCCGTGCCTCCTCCTGGTGTAAGGCCAAACTGTTCTCTCCAAAGCGAGAGGGAAAGGCATCAGGGGGCGTCCTGAGCAAGGCGTTGGTTCCCTTGCCATCTCTTGATGGAATGATGACGGCCGATCGAGCTCCCAACTCCAGGTTGAGGAGATGGTCGACATCTTCGGGTTCCAGCAGGGGAATGTCGGTGGGAAGGCGCAAGACAACC
>JAZFTY010000337.1:0-2112 GCA_036446935.1 Acidobacteriota bacterium
GAAAGACGCTGACATCTTTCTGGCCACTCACATTATCGGCATCTTCAACTATCTGGTTCGTTTGGCAGACGTTTTCGACCTGGAACTGGAACCGGAGGTTACCTCCTCATCGAAGGAGTGAAATCTGACCTTCGGGCTTTAGCATTAGAATTTTAGATTTGGAATTTGTTTAGGATTTGGAATTTGGGATTTTGTGCTTCCCTGAAGAGAGACGAGTGAATATCACTCGTCTCTCTTCAGGGGGAGTTTGATTTCCACCTGCAAACCCTTCTCTGAAGCGTTGGTTGCCATCACCGTGCCTCCATGGAGACGGATGATCCTCTCGGCAATAGCCAACCCCAAGCCGCTTCCTCCCGAGAGGCGGTCACGCGCTTCCTCCACTCTATAGAAAGGGCGAAAGAGCTCCTTCAGAGCGCCCTCCGGAACACCTGGACCGTGGTCTCGGACCACAATCACGGCATACTCCCGATCATTGATCCGTGAACAGGAGAGGCGAACTTCCACCCGGGTCTCTTCAGCCGTGTAGTGCAGCCCATTGCGGACGATGTTCTCGATCGCGCTGCGCAGAAGTTCCGGTGAGCCTGTGACGATACAATCTACACTTTCCACGACGGACACGCGTCGATTCTGACTGGTGGCCTCATAATCAGCATCGGATGCCACCTCCTGCACCAGGTCGGCCAGGGGAATGCTCTCCTCTTGCCTTGATTCAGCGTCGCTGTCCCATCGAGCTAGCCCCAGAAGCTCAGAGATCAACTCGTTCATTAGCCCCGCCTCACGTTCGATACGATCCAGAGAGGCCCCGGCCTCTGATCCCGCTCGTTTACGGGCCAGCTCCAGGGCTACATTCAGTCGAGCCAGGGGTGAACGCAACTCGTGAGAAATATCACTCAACAAACGACGCTGGGAGTTGATCAGCCTCTCGATTCGCTCGGCCATGAGGTCAAAGTCATGTCCCAGATCGGAAAATTCATCTCCCCGCTTTTCCAAAACGGACCCCACCCGCGTGGTGAGGTCACCCCCCGCCAACTGCTGGGTTGCCTTCTGCAACCTGGCCACGGGAGAGGTCAGGTAACGGGCAAGCCCATAACAAACCACTCCACCCGTCATCACAACCACCAGCAGCCTTAGTGCCAGTGCCGCAGGTTGAGCACCCCCACCGATGCGTAGACCAGGAATCTGGCCCACCACGGTATAGCCCTCTCCTCCCGGGGCTCTGGCGCTTTGCGCCACCAGCAGCATCCTTCCTTCGGGTTGCACCTCCACTCGACTGCTGCGTAGAGCACGAGCTGCCAGCGCTTCGGCACCGGGTGGAACGGTGCGCCCGGAAATCTCCCGGCCTTGAGGGCCGAACACAACAACGCGAATTCGGGAACTTCGCTCCAGCTGCTCCAGGTACTCCTCCAGCGCGGGTAGACCGCCGCGCTCAAGGACTTGAGTACTCCTTCGGGCAAAAGACATGGCATTTCTGGTGAATTCGCGAAAGGGAGAAGTTTGAGGGGAGGCGCGGTTCATTTCACCGGAGATCACCAGAGCCCCTGCGACCACAGTCATGGCCAACCAGAACCATAGGAAGATCTTGAGAAATAGGCTGCTTCGCATTCCAGGATCTAACCCTTCTCGGACTTGTCCAATAAATATAGGTAACCGACGCTTCGGATCGACTTGATGCGTTCACTTCCGTCTTTATGAGAACCCAATTTCTTGCGCAGGTTGCTCACGTGCATGTCGATGCTGCGATCAAAGGGGGAGAAGCTGCGGCCCAGAACCCGTTCCACCAGTTCCTCTCGCTTCATGACCGATCCAGCCGCCCGCAAGAACACCTCTAGAAGTTCGAATTCCACCGTGGTTAATTCCAAAGCCTGCCCTGATCGGTGAACCATCCGGGTGCCGGTGTCGAGGTCAATATCTCCTAAAGAAAGACTTCTCGGTTGAGGAGGCGTCGATTGGGAGCCGTCCGAATGGGTGCGGCGTAGTATGGCACGAATCCGCGCCACCAGTTCGCGTGGATTAAAGGGTTTGGGCAAGTAATCATCGGCTCCCACTTCCAGGCCTACGATTCGATCCACTTCCTCGCCACGAGCCGTCAACATGAGCACAGGAATCTGGGAT
>JAZFTY010000338.1:0-15246 GCA_036446935.1 Acidobacteriota bacterium
CACGATAAAGGCGATGGGCGACCCGAGCGTGGATCCATGTCTTACCCCGGAGAAAATTTCGATCTGATCGCTCTCTATTTTCATGCGGGCTCCGCGACCATATCCTCCCATTCGTCGCTTTAGATCAGAATTGATTAAAGACACATCCACAGGGACATTGGCGGGAAAGCCTTCAATGACGGAAATCAATCCTTTCCCGTGGGACTCGCCGGAAGTCAAAAATCGAAGCATAGACTACTTCCCATTTGCAGGTTAAAGTGCATGTGATTGATGGGGACGTCCTACCCGTTAAATCCATCAATCAGCGCTTAAGTCTAGCATTAAATACGGGGCAAGAGTTGAGCACGTTTTCCGGGTCGGACTACAATAACCAAGCAGATGAGCTTTTTCTATCGAGCCCTTTACGAAATCCAAGAATTCACCCTGTTGTCTTTTCAAACGGGCCGTAGCCTTTTTCGCAAACCCCGCTACTTTGAAGACATCCTCCGGCAAATGGAGATTATCGGTACGGGATCCATTTTCATCGTCATGCTGACAGGCTTTTTCACGGGGGGAGTTTTGGCCCTTCAGTCCGCCAAATCTCTGAAGTCTTTCGGCGCCGTAAACCTCACCGGACAACTCGTCGCCCTTTCGCTGGTCCGGGAGTTGGGGCCGGTTTTGACAGCGTTGATGATCGCTGGCCGGGTAGGTGCGGGAATCGCTTCTCAACTCGGCTCAATGGTGGTGACACAGCAAATCGACGCCATGCGAGGACTGGGAACGGATCCCATCAAGAAGCTAGTGGCTCCCCGAGTGGTCGCCTCCACGGCAATGCTTCCTTTGCTCACGGTGGTGGCCGATCTTTTCGGTTTAATCGGAGGGTGGATTGTTTCTCTTTACACCCTCAGACTGAATACCTCTTTGTACTGGAACACAGCAATGCGCTCGCTTGCCTACAATGATGTATTGGAAGGCCTGATGAAACCGTTGGTTTTTGGATTTATCATTGGAATGATCGGTTGCTATTTTGGCATCAACACGACTGGAGGCACACGTGGTGTTGGTCGCTCCACCACGCAAGCGGTGGTGACCGCATCCATCCTGGTCATTATTGCCGACTTCTTCGTGAGCAAGATCGTTCTGGAGTTCAGATATTGAGCACCATCCGCTTTGAACACGTATTCAAGTCTTTCCACGAAAACGTTGTACTGAGGGACTTCAGTATGGAGGTCCGGCCGGCTGAAACTAAAATTATTTTGGGAGGAGGTGGGTCAGGAAAAACCACCATTCTGAAAATGGTATTGGGTTTAGTGAAACCGGATTCGGGCCGAATATTCATCGAGGACCAGGAAATCACTCAGCTAACAGAAGCGGAGCTAATGCCCATTCGCAAGAGGATAGGCATGGTTTTCCAGGAGGGCGCACTGTTTGACTCTCTTACCGTAGGTGAAAACGTTGCTTTCCGAATGCGGGAGGCCGGAACCCACAGCGAGGAGGAGATCGACGGCGTGGTTCGACAGTTACTCGGTTTCGTTGAGTTGGGACATGCGATCGACAAGTTTCCTTCAGAGCTCTCGGGGGGAATGATTCGTCGAGCGGGAATCGCACGAGCTCTTGTCGGACACCCCTCCATCCTCCTTTACGACGCCCCCACTGCGGGCTTGGATCCTATTACCAGTCGCACGATTTGTGAATTGGTGATGAAGCTGCGTGACTTGGAAGGAGTCGCATCGATCTTCGTGACCCATGACCTCGAATCAGCCCTCACAGTGGCCAGTGAATTCGCTGAAACCTTACCCAATGGTGAAGTAGTCTTCAAAAACGAGGATAATAATCTTTGTCTGGTCAACACCCGCTTCTTGATGCTGAAGGAGGGGAACATCATTTTCGAGGGAAGCGACGAAGCCTTGAGAAGCTCCGACGATAGCTACATCCAGGAGTTTCTGTCCTGAATAGAACCGTGCCTTTTTTCAACGGATGCCTTCTTCAAGCAACTTCCTTGCAAGTGAGACTTGAAGAATTCATACCGGGTTCTCGTTGCAGGTGTTCAGGTAGGTCAAGATCGAGGCCGCACAAGCCCTTCGACCGCAGGCATAGCCTATGCTACGTCGAGGATCGAAGGGCGCGGAGAACGAAGAGCTTGGCCTTCCAGGACGCCTGCACCATAAGAACATATGAGGAGCGAACATGACAAAAAGGGGTAAGCCGAGTTTTACAGAGCTCAAAGTGGGACTTTTTGTCCTGGTCACCTGCATCATTCTGGGTGCCGCAGTCTTCACCATCGGGACAACGGTCGGGCTGCTCGAGGAGACCTTTCACGCGAGGACTTACCTGAATAATGTTTCCGGACTGAAACCTGGAGACCTCGTGCTTCTAGCGGGCGTGGAAGTAGGCAATGTAACGGACGTCAGCATTTCGGAGTCCGCCGATATCCCTGCCACCGAATCCAACCAAGCATCACTCCGACAAATTGAAGCTTTGAACCAGCGAGCAGAGCGACTTCAAGAGGAGATTTCCGTAGGCGAGGAGAACCTGCGTGACCTGAGTGAGGAATACGATCAGGCGGTCGAACAGTACGGCGAAGAGGCCGGTCAGGTCCTAGCCCTCGGGGAAGAAGTGGCCGACCTTGAGCTGCAGGTAGCCCTTCAGAGAAGAGATCTTGAGGCAACCGGAAAGGCTCTTAACCGGGTCCGGGGAAATCTACAGAACATCGTCGTTTCCGCAGTAATCAAGTCAGAGTATCGGGACTGGATCAAGAGGGACAGCAATATCTCTTTGGGTTCGATTGGGCTGCTGGGAGATAAGTACATCGAAATTTCCCTGGGGCGGAGCACTGAACCTCCGCTCGTGGTGGAAGAAGAAAGGCCAGGGTGGTTTGGGACTTCGACCGAGCAAGTGGTCCTCATCACGGGTACAACTCAGCCGGGATTTCAGGAGTTGATTACGGGTGCGGACGACGTTTTGGCCAATCTGTCCCTGCTCTCGGAGAAGGTCAATCAGATACTGTCACCGATTTCCGAGGGTGAAGGTAGCCTGAGCGAATTTATCGGCAACACCTCCTTTTACGAAAACCTGAACCAAGCCGTAGTCAAAGCCACCGAGACGGTCGACCAGGCCACCCAGCTCATTCAGGAATTCAGAGAGGGTGAAGGGACGCTGGCCAAGCTAATTCAGGAGGAGGAAGTCTATGATAAGATCAACGCGGCAACCGGTCACCTGCAAAACGTCTTGGCCCAGATTGACCGAGGAGAGGGGTCTCTGGGAAAGTTCATCAAGGATCCTTCCATTTACGAAAAGGGTGAGAGCATGCTAGCCAGCATCGAAAGCATCACTCGCCGGATGAATCAGGGTGAAGGAACGTTAGGTAGATTGTCCACCGATGTTCAGCTTTATGAAACCCTGGATCAATCGTTAAAGCGTTTTTCGGCCTTTGTAGACGGCATCCAGAAGGGCGAGGGCACTTTAGGCCTCCTGGCCAAGGACGAGAAATTGTACGAGAATCTCAATCAGCTTTCTTCGGAGATGGTTAAGTTGCTCTACGATTTCCGTCAGAACCCCAAAGAGTTTCTCACCATCAAACTGGATGTTTTTTAGAAGCGCATGATTTCTCAAAGCATTGGCGCCGGCGCCCGAGTGATCCTGAGAGTCATCGTCAAGACACTGGTTTTTCTTCGCATCAATCCCAATCACCTCACTTTTCTGGGATTTGTGATGAGCATTTTCACAGCCTATACCTTCGCTCGAGGTCGTTTCGGGACGGCCGGAGTGATCCTGATCATCGCCGGACTTTTCGATATGGTCGACGGAATGGTGGCACGGAACACCAACTCGGAAACCCCCTTCGGTGCCTTCTTTGATTCGGTGATGGATCGATACTCGGATCTCATCATGTATCTTGGGCTGATCATCTGGTATGGCCAACAGGATCGGATGACTTACGTCGTGTTGGTGGGTGTGGTCATGATGGGATCTGTGATGACGAGTTACACCCGAGCTCGAGCTGAGTCTCTCATTCCTCAATGCAAGGTCGGCTTTTTGGAGCGACCCGAGAGGATCGTTCTTCTGATCATCGGCTCCTTTTACTATATGGACCCGATAGTCTGGGTCATTGCTGTCCTTTCCAACTGGACTGTCGTTCATCGAATTCTCTACACACGGGCCCGCATAATGGGTCGCCCCGCCTGGGTGATTGCGCATCACAAACAGGAGGAGTTAGAGGAAACCAAGAGCCAGGAACCAGAAGGCAGAAGCCCGGAGCGTCCGTCGAAAGTCGCAAGCCCGGACTATTCATAAGTTCTCGTCACGAAGCAGCGAAACCGCCGGCCTGGGTGCGTTGCGCCACGCGCGAGGGCACCCGTTTCGGGTCGGCTCCCGCAAGCGTACTCGAGAGTACGCAGAGGAAGCCGAGCGAGCGCAACGCTGTCAGGCCGGATGATTTCGCGGCTGCAGTAGAGAATTTATGAATTGTCCGGGCTTAACCGCCCACCACCTGCACATCCTTGGGTAACTTCAAGTCAAATCTGGACTTGGAGATGTTGGGATTCAGTTCTATATCATCGAAACGAATGAGCAGGTAGTCACGAGTTGGCTCCACCAACTTCTGCTGGATGGGAACCCACAGGGTGGTGTCAATCCATAGGACGATCTTAGAAAAATAGGCAGACAGCGACTGTGATTTCGGTGTCAACTCCAACGGATAAGCCTCACGCCCCTCAATGGTTTCCTTCTTCCCCAGCCGAATCTGGTAGGCCTCCTTCAAGGCCTGCTTGTTGGAGCTGAATCCAAGAAGTAGAAATTCCGTTCGATCACGCCTCTTCCCTAAATCATATTTTTGCAACTGTTTGATCTTAGGCTGGTAGTAAAGGAGCTTTCCCTCGCTGATAATCAGGGTATTTTTCTGCGGATTGTCTATTTCCTTTCGCAGGTGAATCTCATCCTTCTCTTTCAGAAAATAGAACCGGCCGCTTTCACCCTGATCGAATTCCTGCAAGATATCGGTCCATCTTCTCTGTGAAATCGACGAACTCATCGATCGAAGACTCGCCCCTACTTGATCGATCTTGGTCAAAACTTGCTCCAGAGTAAGAGACTCCGCTGTTTCCGCCTGAACGGGGATTCCCACAAAAGCGAACAGCAGCGAAGAAACAAGAAAGACCCATTTACAAGACTTCACCAGGCAGCTCTCCTAGAGTCAGCACGATTTCATGAGTTTTTAGAGAAAATCTGAAGCGCTGGTTCCGTCATGGTTTGGTCCTTTTGTTCCATGATCGGTGGTTCCTCTGCTTTTGAGAACGCAGAACCATCCAAGACTGCCCTTGGAGTGAGAAAGATGAAGGCCAGGATCAAAGCGGAGAGGATATCGTACTGCCAGCCACCACGTTCATAGGTCCAAAAGATGACTCTCAATACAGCCGGCATTAAGAACGCTTTTCTTCCATAGCGTAAAACATATTCTGAACACGGTTCAAGATTTTCCCGTCGCGCATCTCAATAACACGGTCCGCGGTTGCAGCGGCTTCAGGATCATGCGTAATAATGATGATCGTCTGCCCATACTCTGAGTTCAAATCCCTCAGCATTTTCAAGACCATCCGGGAATTCTCCGAGTCCAGACTCCCGGTTGGTTCATCAGCGAGCAGAATTGCGGGTCGATTGATGACCGCCCGTGCGATGGCAACTCGCTGCTGCTCGCCACCGGACAGTTCCCAGGGCTTGTGATCCATCTTGTTTTCCAAACCCAGCATCCGCAGGATTTTACGGGCACTCCCATCCTCGTAGTGACCGTTCCCCTGGATGCGTTTGGCCAGCGCAATATTCTCCCTTGCTGTCAGGGTGTTCAGAAGATTGTAGCTCTGAAACACAAATCCCATCCTCTGACGCCGAATTTCGGTTCTTTCGAAATCACTCACCGAGCTGATGCTGACGCCTTCGATAAGAATCCGGCCCGAGGTAGGTTGCAAGAGCCCACCGATCAAATGGAGCAATGTGGATTTACCACATCCGCTTGGCCCGATCACGGCCACAAACTCCCCCTCTTTCACACTGAAATCCACCCCTCGCAATGCCGGGACCTCTACTTTACTGACCCGGTACACCATCTGCAGGTCTTCAACGACCACAACATCTTTTCTTCGAGTCATTCCGATCATTTCACTCATAACCCAACGCTTTTACGGGATCCATCCTAGCCGCTTTGACAGCTGGGTAGAGCGCTCCTAAGGTACCACCTGTTACTGCCATTGCGGCAGCTGTAACCCGCCAGAACAAACTGATGGACACCGGCAGGGTGGGAAAAGCCGCCATCAGGAGTTCAATGACTACAAACGTCGAAAGGAACCCGAGCCCCACCCCAGCAGCGCAGATCAGCAGAGATTCATTCAGAATCAGCCTGATAATATAGCTTTTGGAAGCGCCCAAGGATTTCAGGATTCCTATCTCGCGAGTCCGCTCTGTAATGGTACTGTACATGGCCAGAAGAATAATCAGAAAACTGATGGTCACAGAGATAAACACCATCGCTGTCACAAACTCCTTGAATACAGGAGTATTGTCCATCATGATTTCCTGTAAGTCAGCTGTCTTGGTGATCTTATAATTCTCAAACCTTTCCTTCAACGACTCGTACACTTGCTCGAGTGGGACTTCCTCTTTGGCCCGGATAAAGAACATCGTCGCCTTATCCGGAGTTCCATTGAGCTCCTGTAAGGTGGTCAACGGAAGAAGCACCCGTGCACCTATGCCCTCACGATAGACCCCTGAAACCGTGAACTCATTACCCAGGATTTGCAATGGATCTTGAGCATGCATTTTCTTGGAGTTCGCATAGATGGTGTCGATGATGACTTCACGAGGCTCCGAAAATCTCCCTCCCTCAACAAAACTCAGGGTGGAATTGACCCGACCGAAACTTTCAGGATCGATCCCAAAAACAATATGGAATTGATCTCCCAAAAACTTAGCCAAAATCGGAGTGGCCGCTTCTACACCCTCGACCTCTTCAATCACCTTCTGGACTCGAACTGGGATCGTGCCGCTGTTGAGGGCAAAAATCACCGAGGCCTCCGAAGGTTGAAGGATGAAATCCCCCCCAATTCCCTGGGCTCGCCGGACTGTATCCACGAGCTGACCGTAAGACAGCCCCATACTGACCAGCAGTAAGGCCACCCCTAATGCCACTGCGACCACGCTCACGAGGGTTCGGGTGGGCCTCTGTCGAAGATTGGAGAGAATCAGTTTAAACATTTCTTCCTATGTCACATAAATTCTAGCGGTGTCTCATACATTCTAGCGGATTTCACCGATAGGGTTAAGTTTACCCCCAAGAAGATTCTCCGTGTCACCGGACTCCTCTTCCACCTTGATCAACTCTGCACCGGGAGGAACGGGTACTTCAAAAGCCCCCTCTCGGACCGATTGATTGACTTTGATGCCTTCTTGGGCCAGTTTTAGAGCAATCCGATAGTTTTCACGCTCTCTCTTGATTTCAATTTCCAAAGGAATCAACACACCGTCGATCTCACTTGTGCGGTCATAGGTAATGGAGCTCACCCGTTCACCGGAATCGTAGTACTGCTGGCGAACCAGATGCATAGAACTGCGTTCGATCCAAAGTTTTCTCACCAATCGAACGGCCTTGGAAGTCTCTGCGACCTCGATGACTCCAATGACGTAGTACTTGAAGCGGGCATCCTCCGTCTCTTCCAAAAAATAGCGATAGCGTGAACCATCGACAGGAATCCGCTCTACCAGGATTCCCTCCAAAAGATGCTGAGGCCTAACATTCATGATGGGATTCTCTTGCTCGAACTCGGCATCCGCTCTTCCCGTCAGATACTTGTTCTCTCCGGGTATCCAGATTTGAAAAGTTTCTCCGGCTGCCGCCATGGCAATGACGGTTGAACTGGTCAGAGGATTGAGAATATTCACGAAGATCGAATCGGGCAACTTGGCCACAAGATAGGCTTTTGCGCTGCGGTATTCCTCAATAACCCCAGTCTCGATGGACCCCCCTACAAATTCCACCTTCAGACTCGAAACCGAGAGACTTTCTGCCACAGCGTAGCGCTCATTGATCATCCCCACCAGTTCATCAAGGCTTGCCACCTGGGCCAACGCATAGGCCGGAGGAGTCGTGACCTGGGTTCTCTTCTTGACGGCGCCACCACAACCCACAAGTATCAGTATCCCAATTGTAATGCCCAGTCTTTTCATGCTATCTCGCGCCCGGAAGATCTCCTCCTCGCCCGCAGCCACATTATTGCATAACCGACCATGGCCGTGACGAAGAGTGCGAACAGCGCTGTTCCCACTACAGGCAAGTTCTGTTCCAGAAAATCCCTGGCCAACTCTCCGTACATCACAGCCAGAATCCCCCACATAAAGTATCGAATGCTGCGACCTACCGCCACGGAGAGAAGAAACTTCACAAAGGAGAGTCGGAAAAGTCCTGCCGAAAGTACAAATATCTTGAACGGGGTGGGAGGAGGCAGCACAGAAGGGATCACAACCGCCCAAACGCCCCATCGTCGATACAGAGCCTCCACTTCCTTCATCTTTTCCTCTTTCAAGCGTTTGCGCAAGAAAGTTCCACTTCGGCGTCCAACCGAATAGAGCAAAGCACATCCGGCGATCGAGCCAAGAGTGGTCATGACGACGTAGTACGTCATCGACTGCCAACTCTGACCGGTGGACAACACCACAATCAAAATGTCATTTCCTTCCGGTAAGGAAAGAAAAGAAGAATCGGCAAGAGCGATAAAAAAAAGACCGGGGCCACCCAGGCTGACTATGAAAACATAGAGTTGGCTGATGAGGACTCGAACCGAACCCCAGAATCCTTCTGCTGTTGCCAGAAACATCACATCACTCGCCAAAAAAACGCCTATCGTACCATACACTGGTATGATGCCGGATGAGATGCACCCTCGTTCAGGACAAGTGACACCCATGAAGCACCAGACCGCTATTCAAGAGGAGATCGACAAGTTGGGCAGGACCTACGAAGAGGAGGTCCTGACCGGGCCAACCCGTGTGGTGTCTTTACCCGGCCGTAAATGCGAACCTCGTATTCTCAATACCTTTCTGGGCTTTGAACTTCAAGTGGCACAAAAGAGAATGACCTGTCCGGATATGAGCACTGCCCGCTACCTGAGGCTCTTTGCCGAAATCGGCATGCCTTCCGTCAGAGCACCCTACGACCCCACCCTCACAACCGGTGTTCTTCCCCAACTCGAACAATCCTTAAGAAAGATCAAGGACTTCTTGTTAGAGGAGAATCTCGATCGGAAACAACACCAATCGAAGCTTAGAACCATTTACAGAAACATTCGAGAGAATCTGAAAATGGCGGAAAAGGAAATTGGGAGAATTTAGGGACAGATTGGGGACAGGCCCCGCTGGGCCTGTCCCTAAATCTTCCCCAATTCTTCCCTAACTTTCTTCTTCCTCGTACATCTTCATCATTTTTTCACGCATGTTGAGAACCACCTCAACACCCGCCAAATTGACTCCCAATTCACGAGTCAGAGTCAAAATAAACTCCAGCCGCTGCAAATCTTTTCCCCTATAGACCCGCCTGTTTCCCGGAGTGCGGGCCGGCCTGAGCAGTCCCTCACGCTCGTAGGTCCGAAGCGTCTGGGGATGGATCTGGTACTTGTTGGCAACGGCACTGATCGTATAACCAACTGCTTTTTTCTTGACCACGTCAAAACATCTCTTTCTTCTATCCGGACCCGTCGACGCCGATCTTCTCCCTGAGATTCTGGGGATTCAACTGAGCAAATTCACGTAAAATTTCCTTGGATCGTTCGTCTTTAACGGTGGGCAGTACTACTTGTACTTCAACCAGTTGATCTCCTCGACCACCTCCTTTGGCGGAAGGAGCACCTCGACCCCGCAGTCGAAACTTTTGCCCATTCTGTGTCCCGGAAGGAATCTTCAGGCGCGCCTTGCCTTCCACCGTCGGCACCTCGATCTCCGCACCCAAGACCGCCTCATCGATGGTAATCGGTACCTTGCACAGGACGTTATTTCTCCGACGGGAAAAGAATGGGTGGGGTTGGACCCGAACTACCAGAAACAGATCTCCGGGAGGGCCACCGAACTCAGCCAAATCTCCCTTACCCGGAACCCGTATACGTGAACCGGTCTTGACCCCCGCCGGGATTTTTACTCTGAAGCTCTCTACCTTTTGCGTGAGACCACCCCGGCGACCCACACGGATGAGCGTTTGGGTCCCCCGGATCGCATCCAGGAAAGGGATGTCTACGCTATATTCAAGATCCTGTCCTCGAGTGGGGCGAGCTGAACCTGCACCGGCGTTCCCTCTTCCGAAAAGATCCGAGAAGATATCACCAAAGGGACTCTGTCCATCAAACCGGACGCCGTGAACACCATTCCCTGCAGCTGCCCGCTGCCCGTCTGGATAGAAACCCGGCGGCCGATCATAGATCTTCCGCTCCTCCGGATCACTCAGGACTTTATAGGCTTCCTGAATCTGTTTGAATCGCTCTTCAGCGGATGGGTCTCCGGGATTGACATCGGGATGGTATTTTCGCGCCAACCGCCGGTAAATCTTCTTGATCTCCGGCTGCGATGCATTTCTTTTGGCGCCCAAGACCTCATAGTAATCTTGTGCCATCAGTGCCTACCTACTTCTTCTCATCCACGTCGACATATTCCGCGTCGATGACTTCATCATCCGGTTGACCCTCTGAAGTCCCTTCAGAGCTACCTTCAGGATCGTCTGGCGGGGGCTCCTGGCCATCCTGCGGAGCCGACTGGTACATCACCTCGGCCAGTCGATGGGAAGCTTGAGTCAGGATTTCGACGGCCTTGTTGATGGCCTCCACGTCATCTCCTTCCATCGCTTTTTTGGTATCGGCTACCGCGTCTTCGACGGCTTTGGCATCATCGTCGCTGATCTTGTCTCGATTTTCCGTGAGGATCTTCTCGGTATTGTAAACCAGGTTGTCTGCTTGATTGCGCGCTTCGATCTCTTCCCTCTTTTGGCGATCTTCTTCGGCATGAGCCTCTCCATCTGAAACCATTTCCTTGATCTCGTCTTCGGCCAGGCCACTGGAACTGGTTATGGTGATCTTTTGCTCTTTACCGGTGCCACGATCCTTGGCACTCACGTTCAAGATGCCATTGGCATCGATATCGAAGCTCACCTCAATCTGAGGAAGGCCGCGTGGCGCCGATGGAAGTCCCACCAAATGAAACTTACCCAGAGACTTGTTGCCGGTGGCCATGGGACGCTCTCCCTGCAAGACATGAATCTCGACAGAAGTCTGGTTGTCCGCTGCGGTCGAAAAAACTTCGGTTTTACGCGACGGTATCGTGGTATTGCGTGCAATGAGGACCGTATTGACGCCCCCCAGGGTCTCGATCCCCAAAGAGAGAGGTGTCACGTCCAACAACAGTAAATCTTTGACGTCCCCACCCAAAACACCCGCCTGAATGGCAGCACCCACCGCCACTACTTCATCCGGATTGACGCCCTTGTGGGGTTCTTTCTCGAAAAAGTCCTTCACGATTTGCTGCACGCGGGGTATCCTCGTGGAACCTCCAACGAGCACCACCTCAGCGATCTGGTCCGGCTTCAAACCCGCATCGTCAAGGGCCTGTTTGCAGGGGCCGAGGGTTTTCTGGAGAATATCTTCGACCAGCTGCTCAAATTTGGAGCGGGTGAGCTTCATATTCAAGTGCTTGGGTCCACTGGCATCCGCTGTGACAAAAGGAAGGTTGATATCGGTCTCTTGAGTCGTTGACAGTTCCATCTTGGCCTTCTCAGCCGCTTCCCTCAGTCGTTGCAAGGCCATCTTGTCTTCAGAGAGGTCGATCCCCTGGTCCTTTTTGAATTCCTCGACAATCCACTCAATAATACGATGGTCTAGATTGTCTCCTCCAAGGTGGGTATCACCACTGGTGGACTTCACTTCAACGACACCTTCACCGACCTCCAGAATTGAAACATCGAAAGTGCCTCCGCCAAAATCGAACACCGCAATCGTTTCATCCTTTTTGGTCTCCAAGCCATAGGCCAAGGCCGCTGCGGTGGGTTCATTGACGAGACGCAGAACTTCAAGTCCGGCGATTTTCCCCGCATCCTTGGTTGCCTGTCGCTGGGAATCATTAAAATATGCAGGAACGGTGATGACAGCCTGGGTCACTTTCTCGCCCAAGTACTCTTCGGCAGCGGACTTCAGTTTCTGCAGAATCATGGCTGCGATTTCAGGTGGAGGAAATTGCTTGTCCCCGAGCTGCACACAGGCATCGTTGTTGGAAGCCTTGACAACCTTATAAGGCACCATCCCCATCTCTTCGGAAACCTCGTTATGTTTGCGCCCCATGAAGCGCTTGATCGAGTAAACCGTGTTCTCCGGATTGGTAACCGCCTGGCGCTTGGCAACCTGACCCACTAAACGTTCGCCACTCTTGGTTATGGCAATGACCGAAGGGGTCAGGCGACTTCCTTCGGGATTGGTAATCACCGTGGGCTCCCCTCCCTCCATCATGGCCACTACCGAGTTGGTGGTCCCTAAATCAATTCCTATAATCTTACCCATTCAAAAACTCCTCTCCTGTTCGCTCTATCCAAAAATCTTCAAAACTCTAGCAATTTATCGAACACTTTATCTATAAGATGTGAGTGTAGGGCTGTCAAGTTGGTGAGATTTCCCGGCTAGGGCGCCTGTAACGCGACCTCACCCATGACTCGGACAGGCTTTCACTGGGGCGTGTCTATCGGAGAAAACCAGGCAGGCTCCACCAGGGTCGCTTGGGAAGATGCAGGGGAGGAATATTATCAGGCTGTTCATCGTTGGCCAACCGCACCGCCACCTTCAGGAAATCTCGGGCTGCCCGCCGCTTGGGATGGCGAAGGAGAAACGGGCTGATCGCTTGTACGGAGTCGGGAATTCCGCGATCAAAATGGATAAAACCGAGATAACTGATGTTGTTTCGAACGCACAGATACTTGAACATGAGATTGTGAAAATTCTGAAGGTGGGAGTTCTGAACCCCACCTCGATACATGTTCACCACAAACTTGATCTTGAGATCGTTGATCAGACCCGCTAAAACGTATGCTGCGTAACGGTCCCAGGCCTTGAGTCGCTCGATCAACTTTCCAATGTTGAGATCCTTCTCGTCTTCAATCATCCAGCGCAGATTCGATTTCACTGGAGATAAGAATTCTTCTTTTTCAAGCTCACCCCACAGGAAGCGCAAAATGGCGGCCTTGAGAAAAACAAAGGCGTTGTGCAATGAAAGAGCCTCAGGTGTGATCACCACGATTTTTTCGCTGGCACCCAAAAAGAAGTCCAGCACCTCAGGAGCCGTCCCTGCACCCAAGTCCACCAAAACATAGTTTGCATCTAGATTCCCAAGACCCGTCAGCAGCTCTTTCTTCAACTCTTCTTCCAATTTCATCTCCGGCGTGCCGCTGTAGGAGGAACAAATCATCTGCAGGTTCTCCTGCTCCGTAGGCGTCAAGATTTGTTCGAGGTCAGAGACTTTATTCAGGAGAAAGTTGTTGATCGTCCCATTCGGGGAGCGAACACCTAAACAGGAATTGAGGTTGCCACATCCTAAATCCAGGTCAACAGCAACCACAGAACCTGTTTTTCCGCGAAACTGTTGGGCCAGGCTCAGGGCAAGATTGGCCGTTATAACAGTCTTTCCCACTCCACCTTTGCCGCTGGCGATGGCGATGGTGCGACTCTTCGAAGGTTGCACTCTCCCCCTTGATGACTCAATCATCCGTTTAAGCGCTGAGGAAACGTGGATATGCTAGCACACATGTGGAGCACTCACTACCACTCCACTATATGAGGACGAAATCGTGAAAATCTGTTGTTTAGTCGGTACGATGTTGCTATAATTCCCGCCACTATTTATAATGCCTTTCATGAGGGCGTCCCGATTGGAGTCACTGCGATGAAGGAGGGGAAAGACCAGCGAATCCGGGCCTTAAAGGATCATCTCCGTTCACTGAGCGATAGGAAAGTGCCTCCCGAAGCTGCAGCACCCGCCCCCGAGGCTGCCCCCGACACCCCTTCTTCCATGGGTGACACTGCTGCCGGCCTGGTCACCATTACCGCAAATGGCAGGACAGGTAAGGGATTTATTGTCGATGGGGAAGGTACCATAGCGACCAATTTCCACATCGTGGATTCAGCCAGTCGCATCAAGGTGAGCGCCGCCTCTGGAGACGTCTTCCTGGGAAAAATTATTCGTCTGGACGAAAGTCGGGACCTTGCACTGATTCAGATTCCGGCCAAAACAGCCCAGTATTTCACCCTGGGGGATGCCAGCAGTGTCGATGTGGGTGAAGACGTCTTCGTGCTGGGAGGCCCTTCCAATAATTCCACCGAACTCACCAAGACAATCATCAATGCCCTTCGCGTCATCAAAGGGACCGTGCTCATCCAGGTGGACCAGCAGATTGATCCTGCCAACAGTGGCAGTCCTTTTCTAACCGAGCAGGGAGCCGTAGTTGGAATCGCCAGTTACAAGATGGGTCCGGAAGATTACAGCGCCGGATTTGGTGTAAGCGTCAAGGAACTCAAGGCCTTCATCTCAGGCCAATAAGACTAACCCACTTTTCTCACACTAGAGGTCGTCGCGAAGCGGCGAAAGGACCGGTCTGAGTGCGTTGCTCCACGTGCGAGGGCACCCGTTTCGGGTCGCCCCCCGCAAACGTACTGTAGGGTACGTTGAGGAGGCCGGGGGCACCCGCTTGCGGGTCGCGCAACGCAGTCGGTGCTGCACGCCGGAGCATTTCGCCGATGCAGTAGACCGGGTGTGAGAAATACGGGTTAAAACCCTTCTTCTTTCAATTACTTGACTGAGAACTCCGTGAAAGCCCCGCTATCAAACCTGAGAAGGCTGCGGGAGGGCGCCGGCTGATCGGGTGGCTCAGGTTCCAAAGTGAACAGAATATGGAGCAGTTTGTCCTGGGCCTCGGCGTTCTCCTGTTGAAACAGAGGAAGTAAGGGCTCGGTCACATCGAGGCGCTGGGTCTCCCCCGGGGAAAGTTGTTTGGGTTCGGTCAGTAAGGGCGTCAGGGAGCCGGCTCCCTTTGCGGCAAAGACATCCTTCACGGTTACCGGTTGGTGGTAACCGTTACTCAACTCCAGAAACGCTTTCCCTGATTGAACACTGGGAGAAACCCGTACGATAGGCATGGACGGTTTTTCCGCTGGTTTGCTGTCCTGCTGGGGAACTGCAGCCTTCACGCCACCACTCTGCTCCGTCTCCTCG
>JAZFTY010000339.1:0-2113 GCA_036446935.1 Acidobacteriota bacterium
CCCTGGGTGTCGAGGCTCAGCAGCGGGTTATCATAGGCGGAAGGGCCACCCACCCCACCAAGACCTTCCTCATCCAAACCGGAAAGGATCTGCAGCTTGGTGGAAGTGACCTCCAGCGAAGCGACCTTTTCACCGAGCTGCCTTGCCGCCAACCGAAACGTATCGTTTTCCTTGCTCAGCTGGTAGGCACTGACCTTCAACAGATCATGATCCGCTGTTTTCTTCCACATGTGATAGTAGTGCAGCGTGGAAAGGGAAAAGGAAGCAACAAGAACGCCCACAGCAATTCCCATCGTGATCAGAAATGTTTGGGAGATTCTATATCTGCGAGCACGTAACTCGGCAGAACGAGAAATAATAATTGTGAGATCGCCTCTCCTCCTCCTCATCGCATCACCTCATCTAACACGAACACAACAAGCACCCCTACCGGTAAATGAACTCACCGGCCTTATCTCCTGCTCTAATAGTAAAAAGTTGAATCAGAGTGTGTCAAGCGCTGTCTCAGACCCTTCCCCACTTTCAACGACTTTCTAGAACTCCATCGCTCAGTCTTCAAGGCCCCTATTCTGGCCCGATCGGGTCTTTCTTACAGTGACGGCGGTCACCACCCGTGTAAAAGATGATCAGTCCGCCTCGGTCCCTATGGATTTTGTGAATCAGGTGATTATACGACTATTGCTGAAATTAGCGAGAAATTACTGCTCAAATAAACGAGGAAACGCCCGATACGTCCACAAAGTGTGGTGGAGGCGGTGGGAATCGAACCCACGTCCGAAAGCCTTTGGCTGCAGAATCTACATGCTTGTCCGCTTTCCTTTTATCATCCCAGCAGGCAAATAAAAGCGGCAAATCAACCCGCTTGGATGTCCTTCAGAAATGTTCTCAACCACCCCCTGAAGGAAACAGGATGGCCGAAAATCCCGCAAAATGACGCCTTATCCCGTTCCGCGGGCTGAGCGGGTAAGACGGCTACGCCTTAATTACGCAGCAAGTGCTAACTGTTCGTTGGCAGTTATTTTTATATACCACTGATTTACGAGGTTGTGGCACCTCGGCATGCCTCTACAGCCTCAACTACTCTCGTCGAAGCCAGTCGCCCCCGAACACTCTACCTAGTATACCAGAAGAAAGGAGACAGGAGACAGCGGTCTGTGGCCTGGGGCCTGCGGTCAGTTGTCAGCTGTCAGGTGGTCCGCTACTATCTCTCCATGCTGAAGGTTGGGCTGACGGGCGGCATTGGCTGCGGAAAGAGCCATATCCTCAGAGAATTTCACAAACTTGGCGTTTACACCATCGATGCCGATGAAATTGCCCATGAGGTAATTCTTCCCGATCAATCCGCATATGAACAGATTCTAGAGACCTTTGGAACTGAGATCCTGGCCTCGGATCGGACCATCGATCGGAAGAAGTTAGGCGAGAAAGTGTTCTCCGATGAGAAGGCACGGGAAAAGCTCAACCGGATCGTACATCCGCTTGTCCTTGAGGAGGTGGCCCGGCGCGTCGCCAAGTTTGAAGAGCGAGAGGATCCGAGGTCTCCAATCATCATGGTAGACGCGGCTCTGATGGTTGAAACCGGATCCTATCGAAAATACGACTCTGTGGTCGTGGTGTATTGCCCCCTCCAGGTTCAGTTGCAGCGCGTGATTGCCCGTGACAGGTTATCCGAGGAAGAGGCCCTTCAGCGAATCGAAAGTCAAATGCCTCTTTTGGAAAAGATCAAATATGCCGATTACATCATCGAGAGCTCAGGAAAACTCTCGGAGACCAAGGAGCAAGTCAAACCGATCTTCACGGAATTGGTGAACCTGGGGGCCGGCTGACCGCAGACAACAGACAACAGACCACAGCCGGCAGACCGGCTGAAATTCCAAATCCAAACTTCGAAAAACTGGAACTTGGAACTTGAAACCTGGAACGCGCGTGAGCGCGCTTATCGGTTGACCAGCATTGCTGCCAGGAGGGGAATCATGATCTCGTGATGACCGGTTAAGGCAATTCCCGTTCCTGTTCCCGAAACGGGACGTTCCACGACATTTTTGGTCGGTCGGTAGTGCTGGATAAAGTCGAGATTGGCGGTGGTGAAATCCTGCAATGGCTGTCCCGAGTT
>JAZFTY010000340.1:0-3574 GCA_036446935.1 Acidobacteriota bacterium
GCCTGGGCTCAGGTCAACACGGGAACCATCCTGGGCACCGTCCAGGATGCGTCCGGCGCCGTGCTGCCGGGAGCCGAAGTGGTCGCCACCCATATCGACCAGGGAAGATCCAGGACCGCCATCAGCGATGATGAAGGCCGATATCGGTTTCCCAATTTGAATTTGGGCAACTATGAAGTCGAGGCCAGCCTGCCCGGCTTCCAGACCTCGGTCCGAACCGGAATCGCGATCGGCATTGACCAGCGCGCTGTTGTGGATCTCACCCTGAACATAGGAGAGATCTCCGAGAGGGTCACCGTGACCGGAGAAGCCCCGCTGGTGGAGACCACCTCAGGCTCCCTGGGCTCTATCGTGAACCGCACCACGGTTCAGGAGCTTCCCATCAATGGACGGGATCTGACCGCTCTGCTCACCCTGGGAACCGGAGCCGTCAATGTCACCTCAGCCAGTCAAGGAGGCAACGCCGGCTTCAGCCGCAGGGTCAGTATTTCCGGCGCCCGTCCCCAGGACACCGCGGTACTGCTGGACGGGACGGCCACCAAGAGCACCGACCAGGGTGTTCCGGCCGGTGTCTCAGGAAATTTTCTGGGTGGGGAAGGGATCCAGGAGTTCAGGATCGAAAAGAATTCCTACAGTGCCGAGTATGGAGGCGCTTCCGGAGGCATCATCAACGTGGTGAGCAAGGCCGGCACCAACCAGTTTCATGGCTCCGTCTATGAATATCATCGCAACGACAATCTGGATGCCTCCAATTTCTTTAGCAACAGAGACGGTCTGGAGAAAGCCCCCTTGATTCGCAACCAGTTTGGCTTCAGTGTGGGAGGCCCCATCGTCGAAAATCAAACCTTCTTTTTCTTTAATTACGAAGGCTTTCGAGAACGGAAAAGCACCCCCCAAACTCTTATTGTTCCCAACCTGAATACGCGGCAGGGTCTGCTGCCCACCGGACCAGGCGGAGCACTGGAGCCGGTAGCCGACGGCTCGGGCGCTCCGGTCTCGGCAATTCTTCCCTATTTTGATCTGTGGCCGGTACCCGGGTCCTCAGCAGTGGACCTGGGAAATGGAACCACGCGAGAGGGGGTCACCACGTCCAGCCCCATTAACGAAGACTATTATCAGTTCCGAGTCGACCACAACTTCTCCGATTCCGACTCCCTTTATGCGCGCTTCACCTACCAGGACTCCGAACAGAATCGTATCGCCGAACAGATTGACCGGTGGAAGACTCGCGACCTTGCCGAAAATAGATTTCTGACCATTGAGCACAAACATATCTTTTCACCCACGCTCTTGAACACCTTTCGTTTTGGGTTCGGCCGGCGCCGTACGGGTGAGAATGCCTTCGAAGACTGTTCTGTCTGTGACCCCGCTCTTCGCTTTGTTCCCGACGAGTTCTGGCAAGCCCCTTTGGGTGCCGACCCGGTTCAGGGTCGGATTCAGATTAATGACGAGGACCTTGCAGGTGTAGGTATTGCGGCGCAAAACAACGGAGCAGGCTGGCTCGATTCCCTGACCGACAACTACAATTACATGGACGATATTATTTACAATCGAGGTGCTCACTCCCTGAAATTCGGGTTCAGCTGGTGGCGTATTAGCACAGGCGGCGAAAACCCGTCCCGTCCAGGGGGGTATTTTGAGTTCGATGGCGCAACCATGGTTGAGGCCCTTACGAACTTTATGCAGGATAGTCCAGATGTTTTTCGTGGGGGGATCCTCCCCGGTATCGACTCCAAACGGAAGCTCAAGATGAACATCATCGGGTGGTACATTCAGGATGACTGGCAAATCACACCCAATCTCACCGCCAACCTGGGCCTGCGCCACGAGTTTTACACCGTGCCCGTTGAAGTGGACGGCAAGCTTTCCAACTTGATTTCTCCACTCACCGACACCGAAGTCACCGTCCTGGGCACCCGGGATGACAAATGGTTTGAGAATCCTTCCTTGGCGAGTTTCATGCCTCGAATCGGCCTGGCCTGGGATCCCACCGGATCGGGAAAGACCGCCATCCGAGCAGGCGCCGGGCTCTTTTACAATCACATCCAACCGGACGTCTACCGGCGGGCCCTCTTTCGCAGCACTCCCTTCATGAAGGAGACCAACCTGCGAGGAGGTGGTTTTCCTTTTATCGGGATCTTCGACGCGGTGGTCAACGGGGGACTCGCAAATGAAGACCTGCAGCCCTTTGATTACAATATGAAAAATCCTCATATGTACCAGTGGAATCTGAGTGTCCAGCAGGAGATCCTTCCCGGAACGGCAGCCTCAATCGGCTATGTCGGCAATCGAGGCGTCAACCAGATGAACCAGGCCTGTGTCAATAGCGCTACGGCGCAAGACGTCAACGGTCGCCTGGTGGTGGTAAGCGGTTCTCAGAGGCCTAACCAGGCCCCGGCCTTCAGCCGTTTGTGCCTGCTTCAGCAGCAGGCGTCTAGCAATGCCTTTCACCATGGCCTGCAGATGGGTCTGGAGCGTCGCTTTATAGATGGCTTCCAGTTGCAGGTCTCCTACACCTTCTCCAAGACCATCGATCAGATGTCCCAAGTCAATGGCCTCTATCAGAACGACGGGAATGGCATCAGCTACTACCCGGATCCGGCTCTGTCCCAGGGCCTGGCCGCCTATCACGTGGGTAATGTCTTTAGCACCAGCGGCGTCTGGCAACTTCCCGGCAGCGGCATGGCCGGCGCGGCCCGTTACCTCCTGGACGGCTGGCAGCTTAGCGGTATTGTGAGTCTGGCTGATGGGCCACCCACAACTCTGGAAGTGTCGAGACCCGGGAACCTGGCCATTGCCCTCAACGGCCGCACCCAGAAACCCGATCTGGTTCCGGGTTTCAGCAACAATCCCGTCCTGGGAGGTCCCGATCAGTACTACGATCGTTCAGCTTTTGTAACCCCTCCCAGTAGGACCCTGGGCAATGTGGGACGGAACACCTTGATCGCACCCGGTGTGGCCAATGTGGACTTGTCTCTAGCCAAGAACACGCCGATCGGGGAATTTGTGAACCTGCAGTTTCGGGCCGAGTTTTTCAACATCTTCAACCGTGCCAACTTCGGCTTGCCCAATGAAAGAATCACCAGCAGCAGCGGCGGACGGATTGACCAGACAACCCTGACGAACCGTCAGATTCAATTCGGCCTGCGACTCGAGTTCTAAAGGTTATAGAATTGTTCGGGTCAGCCGGTGGCTGACCCGAACTGCACGTACAACGGAAACTGAAGGGGCGAGCCGGTGGGCTCGCCCCTTCGTCGCTTCGTCACAAGAACCTTCCAATCCTCCGCTCTACCGTGCGAAGAAAATAGCCAGCTGGCTGTTTTCCACCTGAATGTCCGCAATCTCAGGCGGCAATTTGAAATTCTCCCTATTCTGGGGTGATTCGAAAAGACCTTGAACGGCTCGATCCAGGGCGAGTTGGGGGATGGGCAAGGAACCCAACTGACCCGCCGTCACTTCAAGCAGAAGGTAACCCTCTTGCACCTGAGGACGCCCCTCCAAGATCAAAGAGAGGTTCTGACCGTAAAGGCCAAAGACGAAATAGAGCTGCAACCGGTCGCCCCTCAGATCCACC
>JAZFTY010000341.1:0-5228 GCA_036446935.1 Acidobacteriota bacterium
CGCTTTTGACGACCCTGCTGCTGGGGATCACCATCGGGACGCTGGTTTCTGACCGGGTGCTGAGTGCTGAAGAGGACAAGGAAACGGTGGCTCTCCTGAAAGTTCAACCTGAGGGATCACCGTTGGTGCTGAATGAGGTGGCCTCCCTGGCAGAAGGATTTTCCCGGGTTGCCACGACGGTTGGACCTGCCGTTGTCAACATCAGCACCACCGCCGTGATTCGCACCAGTGCTCCGCAGGAGAGAGGATCTCCAGATGACCTGCGAGACTTTTTTGGAGACGATTTCTGGCAACGTTTTTTCGGGCCCACGGTTCCTCAGGAGAGAAAAACGACCAGTCTGGGCTCCGGAGTGATCGTCGACAGCAGTGGATATGTTATCACCAATTACCACGTGGTGGCCACCTCGGGGAACCGGCAGGGTGTCCGTAGAATTGCCGACAAAATCACCGTGAAACTGTCCACCGGAGAGACTTATTTGGCCCGCATCGTGGGTGGAGATCCTGAGTCGGATCTTGGAGTTTTACATATCGATACGCCTGAACCCTTGCCCTTCGCCAAGGTGGGGGATACCTCCAAAATGCAAGTGGGCGATTGGGTACTGGCAATTGGCAACCCTTTCGGCGTCGGTCAAACCGTCACCTCGGGAATCGTTTCAGCCACGGGCCGCGTGCTTCCCGGCTCGACGATCTTTGGAGACTACATCCAGACCGACGCGGCCATCAATCCAGGGAACAGTGGAGGCCCGCTGGTCAATATGCGCGGCGAGGTGATCGGGATCAACACCTTGATTCTCACCCGAAGCGGTGGATCTCAGGGGGTGGGCTTCTCCATTCCCTCCTCAGTCTTTATCAATTCCTACAACCAGATCGTGACCAAAGGAAAAATTGAGCGAGGCTGGCTGGGTGTTTCCATGAACACCTATCCGTTGACCGCGGAAATGACCGAATTCTTTGGCGTTTCCGGGGATGATCCCGAGGGAGTGAAGGACGGAGACGGAGTTCTCATCACCCAGCTCATTGACGAAAAGGGCGATCCTGCTGAAACCGGCCCCGCTTACCTGGCCGGCATCCGTGCCGAAGACGTGATTGTCAAGTTTGGAGACCGGGAGATAGAAAGTCTGCCCGATCTGCGGGTGGCTGTGGCCAATACTCCTCCCGGGGAAACAGTTCCCGTAGCCGTGGTTCGCAAGGGTGAGGTCCTGAATCTAACCGTAACCTTGGCGGAAAGAACCTATGACCAGCGGGAACAAGCCGAAAATGAAGGACTTTCTTTCGAGCAGCGAAAAAAAGAGGAACGAGAGAAAGAGATCGGTCTGGAATTCGAAACCCTCTCCGCCCAGGATGCAGAAAGACTGAATGTAGGTGACGAAAGAGGAGTCCTGATCCGTGAGGTAGCTCCCGGAAGCCTGGCTGATGAAAGCGGATTAGGCCCTAGTCAGGTCATCACGCATGTGAATGGCGTGGCCGTAACCACTGCCCAAAATCTGTACGATACGATTAACACCATGAGTTCCGGTTCGGGTATTGTGCTGCGTGTTATTTGGCCAAGCCCGCAGGAACGGCGAGTCAATATCGCTTATACTTCATTCATAAAGCCTTAGGAGCCTGTCGTCGGGTAGGGGCGAGCCGGTGGCTCGCCCGAACAGCTAGGATGGCAAAACCGAAGCCACGCGGGTAACGAATGTGCCGTCCGTTCGGTTGGGCCCCCTCCCAACCCGCCATACCATAAGAAGCCTATGGCCAAGGCCAAAGCTTACAAGAATCTGATTGCCGGTGAATGGGTTCGATCCGCTTCCGGGAACACCTTTGACAGTCATAACCCTGCTGACCACCGTGAGCTGGTTGGATCCTTTCAAGAGTCCACATCAGAGGACGTCGAGAAGGCAGTAGCAGCCGCCTGTGAGGCCTACTCTCTGTGGAGGCTAACCCCTGCTCCCAAACGAGGTGAAATCCTTTTCCGACTGGGGGAGATCCTGTCTCATCGCAAAGAGAAAATCGCCTGCGACATGACCCGGGAGATGGGAAAGATTTTGCTGGAAACACGAGGAGACGTTCAAGAGGCCATCGACATGGCCTATTGGATGGCCGGAGAAGGTCGGCGAATGTACGGTCACACCACCCCCTCAGAACTGCGTGATAAATTCAACATGAGTGTGCGCATGCCTGTCGGCGTCTGCGGAATCATTTCGCCCTGGAACTTTCCCATCGCCATTCCAAGCTGGAAGATGCTTCCGGCATTAGTGTGTGGAAATACTTGCGTGTTCAAACCGGCTTCCGATGCCGCCCTGACTGCCGTGCATCTCATGGAAGCGTTCGAGGAGGCAGGTTTACCCAAAGGCGTTGCCAATCTGGTCACCGGAAGCGGCTCTCAAGCCGGAAGCGCACTGGTTGAACATAAGGATGTGAGGGTTGTTTCCTTCACCGGATCCACCGCTACGGGAAGAATTGTGGCACAGACGTGTGCTCGTGATTTCAAGAGGTGCAACCTGGAAATGGGCGGAAAGAACGCCATCCTGGTGATGGAAGATGCCAACCTGGAGCTGGCTGTCGATGGTGCCCTTTGGGGCGGCTTTGGCACCAGCGGACAACGATGCACGGCCTCGAGCCGGGTGATCGTTCACAAAAATGTCTACCAGAAATTTGTTTCCAATTTGGTTGAGCGTACCCAGAAACTGCGTGTTGGGAACGGACTGGACTCTGATATCGAAATGGGCCCGGTGGTGAACGAAAAACAGAAAGAATCGATCCTTCGATGGCTGGCTACAGGCCAGACGGAAGGGGCGCAGCTTCTTTGCGGTGGAAAGGCTCTCGAAGACGGAAGCTATCAATACGGCCATTTTATTGAGCCCACAATTTTCGGAGATGTGGATCCTCACATGCAAATCGCCCAGGAGGAGATCTTCGGTCCGGTGGTCTCGGTCATTCCCTGCTCATCTTTCCAAGAGGCGATAGAGATCGGGAACAGTGTCCGATATGGACTTTCCGCCGCTATATATACCCAGGATGTAAACCAGGCGTTTGTAGCCATCAGAGAGCTGAACACAGGAATTGTATACGTCAATGCTCCTACGACTGGAGCGGAAATCCACCTGCCCTTTGGGGGAACCAAGGAGACCGGTAATGGTCACCGGGAGGCGGCAGAAGCGGCCTTGGATGTTTTCTCCGAGTGGAAAGCCGTTTACCTGGACTTCAGTGGAAATCTGCAGCGAGCACAGATCGATTGAGGATTAATGAATATCGGCCTTCCCAAGGAAGTCAAAGACAATGAATATCGAGTGGGATTAGGCCCTGCCGGTGTTCATGCCCTGGTCGGGGACGGCCATACCGTATTTGTGGAGAAGGGTGCCGGCCTGGGTTCGGGATTCGCCGATGAAGAATACACAGCGACCGGGGCCGAGCTTGTCGCCACGGCGGACGAAGTATTTGCGCGCAGCGACATGGTGGTGAAGGTCAAGGAGCCCACCCAGGAAGAGTACCCCAGACTTCGAGAGGGACAGATTCTATCCAGTTACCTGCACCTGGCTCCGAATCCAGAGCTGACCCGAGCTCTGTTGGACTGCAAGGCTATCGGCCTGGCTTACGAAACCATCACAGATCGGCAGGGAGGCCTGCCCCTGCTTGCGCCGATGAGTGAAGTAGCGGGTCGCATGTCGATCACAGTAGGGTCCTACTACCTTCAGAAACCGACAGGAGGGCGTGGTGTTCTTTTGGGTGGGGTGCCTGGAGTCCGTCCCGCTTCTGTTTTGATCATCGGGGGAGGTACCGTCGGGATTAACGCCGCCAAAATGGCACACGGCTTGGGAGCTCGGATTTGCATCCTGGACCTGGATGTGAATCGGCTGCGGTTCATTGACGATCTCTTTCTCGGCCAGGTCAACACGGTTGTTTCCAGTTCCTATAGTATTGCCCAATTGATCAAGGACGCCGATCTCGTCATCGGGGCGGTGCTCATCCCCGGCGCCAGCGCTCCCAAGCTCATTACCCGCAAGATGATTTCCTCAATGCAACCGGGATCGGTGATCGTTGACGTGGCGGTGGACCAGGGGGGGTGTTGTGAAACCACTCGCCCCACGACCCACAGCGACCCCGTCTACACGGTCGATGGAGTCGTGCACTACTGCGTCACCAACATGCCAGGCGCCATGCCACGAACCGCCACCTTTGCCCTAACCAATGCAACGGTTCCCTACATTCGTATGATCGCCAGCTTGGGAATAAAGGATGCGATCCGAGAGAATCCCCTGTTAAAGGATGGCGTGAACGTCTACAAAGGTCGGGTGACCTTTGAGCCTGTAGCAACTTCTCACGATTTACCCTACCATGACCTCGATGAGCTCTTGTGACAGCTGGGCCTACATTGTTGACGGTCCCAGGTCGGGCCTCGAGAACATGAGGATCGATCGAGAACTTCTTGATTGGGCGGAGAAGTGCTCGGACCAGATCACCGTGGTTCGGTTCTATCGGTGGACGGTTCCCACCATTTCTCTTGGGAAACACCAGAAGGTTGAGGAGGCCGTCAATCAGATCTATTGCCAGCAAGCGGCTATTCCGATCGTCCATCGGCCAACCGGTGGCCGGGCCGTTTTTCACGACCATGAGCTCACCTATTCCTTGGTTTCCAACCATGCCCGGTACTTTCCGTTGGAGAGCGTGAAGGACACCTATCGAGCGATCGCCACAGCACTACGGACTGGTTTGCAGAGCCTGGGCATCGACGCCCAACTCGCCGAGGGTGCTCGAGCATCGCCACCTCTTGCATCATCCAACGGGGGAAAGAAACCTTGCTTCATGACTCCTTCTCGTCATGAACTGTTGTTGGGTGGTTACAAGTTAGCGGGAAGCGCTCAAAGAAGATTGAGAAGAAGCTTTCTTCAGCAAGGTTGCTTTCCGCTGCAAGTCGACTATCCCAGAATGGCTGTAGCCCTGGGTGTCCAGGAAAAGGTGCTCAGGAAGACCCTTCTTTCCGTGTCCCGGGCCAGTGGCCAACAGGTGGCATTTGAAACCCTTTGCAAAGCACTCAAGGAAGGATTTGAGATGACTTTCCGGGTCCAGTTGAGAGTGCGCCCTGCGGATGAAGCCAAGCCGCGATTTTCTAAGATGCGATAGAATGGGTTCTTATTAGACGGTTATACTATAAACTCTACAGATGGCCAGACAAGGATCTACAGTTCAACTGAACGAGCGGGCTCAGGATGTTCTCAAGACATTAATCCGGGAGTTCGTCGTGG
>JAZFTY010000342.1:0-2453 GCA_036446935.1 Acidobacteriota bacterium
AAATCCGTTAACCGTTCCATCCTTTTCTCGAACCTGCCCGAGGTTGAGAGACGAGCCGTCACCCGGCTGGGTCTACCCTTAACAGGGAAGGTCATTTTTGAGATTCAAGGGAAAGAGGTGGAGAAAGCGGTGAAAACCAAAGACATCAGTGCCGCCGGTGGTTA
Organism: Acidobacteriota bacterium; assembly: GCA_036446935.1. Lineage (GTDB taxonomy): Bacteria > Acidobacteriota > UBA6911 > RPQK01 > JADFOI01 > JADFOI01. The sequence continues at coordinate 165 of JAZFTY010000342.1, forward strand.
TTTCATTTCAGGAACCAGTCCTGCCATCGGTGATCAAGTGAAGCTGTTGCTCCAGTGGCCTCCTGCCGGGAAAGAAGCGGAACTCCTCATAAACGCAACAGGAACGGTTCTGAGGATCGATGCCTTAGCCGGGAGAAAGTGGGGATTTGCCGTCCTCTTTGACCTGAAACGGGCCTGATTTCCGTTCTCTTCTCTCCTCCACCAACTGTCCAGACTCCCCTGTATCCTCGATACCCCCTAAGATCACTTTCACGGGTGAGGTCCAACCTCCAAGGAGCCGCTTCCCCAAACTAGGTGAGAAGATGCTCCGGCAGGTCGGGTGCATGCCTTGCAAAATTCACCGTGTGTATCATATTGTGTGGACGGTCACGGGCAGATTTGACGGGGTACAGCCGTTGGTGCCCTTGACCCTCTTCGGAAGGGGGATTGGGGAAGAAAGGAGATCGCATGGCGGAAACATCCTATGATCTGATCGTTACAGGAGCCGGCACGGGGGGCATCATCATGGCCGCTCGGATCGCCCAAAAGGGAGTCCATCCGACCACGGGAGAGCCCCTGAAGGTCGCCCTCCTGGATCTGGGTCCCTACTTTGAGGGAACGCCCCGTCCCGGATACGGGGTTCCCAGGCGCAGGCATATGTTTACCAATGTCCGGTCGGATTTTCAGGGTCGCTATCGGACCCAACGGGGAATGCCTCCCGGTGCCTCACGCCGCGTCCCGCTGGGGCCGGATGACGAGACTTATACCTTCAACACCGCCGGGATCGTGGGGGGAGGCTCGGTTCTCTATACCGCTATCACCAACACGCCCTATGAGGCGGATTACCAGGTCTGGTCGGATGAGACCGGTCTGGACCTTTCCTATCAGAACCTGAAATACGCGGCCGAGGAGACTGAGCGGGCCTTCAACATCCATACCAAACCGGATGGTCTGCTGCGGGTCGGCGACCGCCTGTTTCGGGATTCAGCCCGGGCTCTTGGCATCGAGGTGCACCCGGCCAAGATCGCCAAGCAGAATTGTCTCTGGTGCGGATACTGCGACGGCGTAAACATGTGCAAGTACGATGCCCGCGGTGGAAGCTTCACGGGGTACCTTCCCACGGCCCTCGAACATGGCGTGGAAATCATTCCCGATGCCAAAGCGGAGAAGGTCTTGATCGAAAAACAGGGAACCGGGTTCGGCGTCACGGGGGTGGCTTACATCCGGAACGGCCAGAGAGAGGTGGTGAACGCACCCCGGGTGGTGGTCTCCTGCGGCCAGTATGGGAGCACTCCGCTTCTACTTCGCTCCGGCTATGGCCCGAGGCAACTGGTCGAGCAGCTCATCGTGGAGAACCCCAATGTTGGAAGCCACACCGACGCCAGACCCTGGTGCGAGCGCATGACGGCGGTCTTTGATCAGCCCATCAGCGATGGCCAGTACCGGGACGGAAACGTGGTGGGTGCCTTTTATGCCTATCACGACACCCGCCCGGACAAGCAATACGACCGGATCCAGATCACCATGGCCCCCAAGGAACTGCCCGGGCCGGAGCGGGCTGCCATCTCGGCCGATGCCCCCGAGTTCGGGGGGTCTCACAAGGAGTACATGCGAAATCTGGTGGACAGGAACAATCCGACAAAGGCCCAGCGGGATCTCCTCAGCCGGATGGCCGTCGACGTGCGGGTCATCCGTCCTTCGAGCGTCCGGGGGTACATCAACGAGTGGGGCGAGATGGTCTACCGGGCCAACGATCCCACCATCCTCAAGCCAATCCAGGAGGGCCGGGAGGTGGCTTACGAAATCCTCAAGAAAATGGGGGCCAAGGAGGTTCTGGGGATAGAGCGTCCGGCCCGGGTCTTCGCCGTCGAGAAGTACGTAGGGGCTTGCCAGCCTGGAGCCGACCCGAAGAGGTCGGTCGTGGACGGAAGCTTCGAGTCCCACGACATTCCCGGGCTTTTCGTGTGTGACGGCTCTACCGTGCCCCTCGGGGCCTCGGAAGGGTATGCCGGGTCGGTGGGGACGGTGGCTGTTTACGCCTCGGACCGGATTGTTGAACGGCACTTCAAACGGGGCTAACCGGGATGATGCATCGTTGAACCACGAGATACGGATCACGGACAAGCCCGACGACGAAGATGTCCAGCGAGTCCTGAGCGGCCTTCGCGAGTACAACTATTCCCATGTCGAGTCAGACATACGCGATCTTGGAATCTTTGTTCGGGACAAGGGTCAGATTATCGCGGGCCTTTACGGCACCTCCATGTGGGACTGGCTTCACATCAAATATCTTTGGGTTACCTCGGATCA
>JAZFTY010000343.1:0-3164 GCA_036446935.1 Acidobacteriota bacterium
CGAACTGGCCTTTACCGCATTCGGCTAAACATCCAGGGGCTGCCGCCGGTGAGTGTGAGATAGATCCCCCGAACGAAAACCTTCAGGCGTTCCGTCCAGATAAAAGCTCCGGTCCAACTGCCCCCTACCTGACAGCAAGCCTCACCTGAAACTCGGCCTTCACAACTTTGTGGAAGTACCGTCGGGCTGGTACTGATTGCATGGGCGAATCTGTGTGAGAATCAGATTCTTACAGAATCTGTCAACCAGCGAAACGGGCCTTCAAAGTGTCTCCCATTTGTCTCCCACTCAAAGTCCTAATTCTTCCTAATACTTCGTTTTTTGGGTTGGCGAAAAACCCGGATAAGTCATTGATTTAAAGTTGCTTTCCTAACATTTCCTAACGATTCGATTTAGGGTACTTTTCTTCTGCAAAACCTTTATTCGGCGGTTCGAATCCGCCCGCCGCCTCCACGCTTATCCTCTCTAGAAAATTGAGATTGTCTTCCCTTCATCCACCTCATAGAATGTGGCAGATAACGAAGGCGAACCTGAAAACGCTATTCCTAACTACGAGGTAAGAGGAAACACATGAAACGCAATCTGGTCTCTCGGCGACAGTTCATTCAAAGCGCAGCGGCGGTGTCGGTGGCATTTGTTACTCCCAAGATTGCTTGGGGGCAAACCTCGTCAGATGTCATTGTCATCGGAGCCGGAATGTCCGGTCTCAAAGCTGCCCTGCTCCTGGAGGCGCAGGGGCTGGACGTCCGGATCCTGGAGGGACGCAATCGGATCGGTGGACGCGTCTATAGTCTTGGGAACGTTCCGGGTAACCCGGAGGCCGGTGCCAACGCGATTGTTGCGAAAAATGCCCTCGACACGGCCAGACAGTACGGTGCTGAGCTCATTGATCGTTCGCAAAGACCGGGGATCAATAGGGAAAGATTGCTGGTGCTGGGCGGAAAGATTATCTCCCCCTCGGAATGGCCCGATTCACCCCGGAATCCCTTTCCGAAGGATCAGAGGGAGACGATGCCGTGGGGCTATGTTTCCCCCCTCATTTCGAAACACAATCCCCTTAAGGGTTTGGAAGATTGGGTGGCCCCCGCCTATGCATCGCACGACATCTCCCTGCATACCTTCTTGGAGAAACAGGGTGCCACGGACAGCATCATCCAACTCGCAGTGGATACCAATTGCATTTACGACAGGTCGGCACACGATGTCTCCACGCTGATGCCTTTTCACGGCGACATCAGGCGAAAATTCCGGCAGAAAGCTGGACGGATCAACTTCGTGGGCATGGGAGGCAACCAGCGAGTGCCGGAGGCGATGTCCAGGGCCCTCAAGCGCCAGGTGATCATGCAAAAGACCGTTTCTGCTATTCGATCCGAAGCCGACGGCGTGGATGTCCATTGTTCTGACGGGAGCCAGTACCGGGCCCGTTTCGTGATTTGCTCTGTGCCTATCCCGGTTTTGCGGAATCTACGGATCGATCCGGTGCTGACCGGAGTCCAGGAACAGGCGGTCAAATCGATGTCCTACTCCCTTTGCACACAGATTCATATGACGGCGAAGCGACCCTTTTGGGAAGATGATGGTCTACCGCCTTACATGTGGACCGATGGTCTTGTGGGCACCGTCTCGCCCAGTCGTAACGGTCCATCGCCGGATGAAGTCACCAGCCTTGCCGCACGGGGACGCGGATTGATGGCTACCTACCTGGACCGCCTGGGGCCCGAAGGCGCCAAAGCTGCGGTCATCAAATACATCGAAGATATCCGTCCTGCGGCCAAAGGCCAGCTCACGGCGCTGCATTTTCATTCCTGGCAGTTGGATCCCTTTGCAGGGGGAGCTGATTTCATGATCTGGGGACCGGGTGAAGTCACAGCTTTCCATGGAAAGCTGTGGGAACGACACGGGCGCATTTCTTTCTGTGGAGAGCATACCGCCCTCCTCAGTTCCGGTCAGGGAGGAGCGCTGGAATCGGCCGAGCGGGTGGCCTCTGAAATTCTCGAGCGGGTTTAGCCCGGATGATGCATAGGTTCTGGTCACGAAGCGAGGTAGGGGCGAGCCAGTCGTTCGCCCGAACAGTTAGGATGGTGAAGATTCCGGAATGTGGGAGGCACCTCAGGTGCCGAATCCGAAATTCCGGGGCTGTTTTTGGGCTGTTCGGCACCTGAGGTGCCTCCCACATTCCGGAGGGTCTCTGCTTATTCCTGGCAGTAGAAAATTTATGAAAAATGCGGGCTAAAGCGTGACGTACCTTTCCAGCCTTGAGATCTCTTCCTCATCGACGTACTTGCCAATCTCTCGCCGAAACTGCTCGATGCTGTCGTAGGGTCGGTACTCCTTGAACTCATGGAGCAGCCTGGGACCGACGCCTGGAATCGCGAGGATTTCCTCGTCGCTGGCCGTATTGAGATTGATGGGGACAAAGACGTACTGCTCCAGCCGGGCCACTTCCTCTTCATCCACGTACTTGCCGATCTCCCGTCGGAATTGGGCCATGGCCTGGTAGGGACGGTATTCCTCGAACTCGTGGGCCAGACGTGACCCCACCCCCGGAACCAGCAGGAAATCCTCCTCGGCCGTCGTATTCAGGTTCATGGGAACAAACAGCTGAACATAAAGCTCGGCCCGTTGCTCCTCACCCAGTGACTCGCTGAGAAACGCGTTCAGCTCCGGCATGCTCAAGAAAGGGCGTCTTTCCAGGATCCCTTCCACCAGCGCCGCATCCAGGGGGGGTAAAGCAAGAAGCTCTTCTTCCCCTGCCTGGTTGGGGTTGATCACACCCGAGACACTTCCCTCTTGTTCTTGCGACTGGCTCTCAATCTGAGCCTCGTCCTCCGCCTCTTCGGTTACGGGTCCAGCACAGCCGGTGAGACCGACCGCAAGAGGGAGCCACATCAACACCTTGCGCATCAATATTTTCTTTAAATTCATCATGATTTTCCTTTGTCGTCCGATGGTTCTCCCTTCGAGGAACCCAATTGTGGGTGCCGGATCGTGTAGACCCATCCCAGTAATCCGAGTTGAATCATCGTTCCCGGAGCAAGGGTCGGCGTTGCTCCCCGGCTGGCTTCCCAGAAAAGCTCCAGCCCCTTCAGAGAAGGATACATCTCCAGTTCGAACTCCGCATTCCCCTGATAGTGCAGGATAAGCCCCACCAGGCCACTCAACAC
>JAZFTY010000344.1:0-3495 GCA_036446935.1 Acidobacteriota bacterium
CCAGACCTGAAATTGTGGAGATCTGCATCACCGCTTACCTTTGGAGAAAAGAAAGAGGACACTTGGACACGCTTCTGGAGTTCACAAATTCCATCGATGAAAGGATCGCCGACCCGGTGGGCAGTCCACTCGAGATGGAGAGCATCGTTCTGGACATGCTCAACCTTTAGTGTCTCCTCTAGGGTCTCGTCCGGACTGCCATCGTGGTTTGCCATGAGTGGCAAGAACCTATGCATCATCTGAGCTAGAGCCTTATTTCATACAAACGGAACGGATCTGGCGAATGTCGGTCATGCCTTTGAATACCTTCCGGATACCGTCCTGTTTCAGAGTGGTCATTCCATCCGAGCGGGCCTGCGCCCGAATGTCTATCATGTTGGCCTTGGTCTGGATGAGGTGTTTGATCTCGTCGGTCCCTTCCAGAAGCTCGTGAACGGCCATACGACCTATATAACCGCTATCGTTACACTTCCCACAACCCACAGGGCGATAGAGAGTCAGGTCCTTGGTATACTTGATTCCCGTGTCCTCGAAATCCTCCGGGCCATATTCGGTGGCTAGAGCTTGGAACTCCTCCTGATCGGGATGGTAGGCCTCCTTACAGTCGGCGCAGAGGGTTCGGGCTAGACGTTGAGCCATGATGCCGAGTAAGGCATCTGCGAAGTTGAACGGATCCATACCCATATCCAGCAATCGGATGATGGTTTCCGGGGCGCTGTTGGTGTGAAGGGTACTGAGAACTAAATGCCCGGTAAGAGAGGCCTCAATTCCGATCTCGCAAGTCTCCTGGTCGCGCATCTCCCCCACCATGATGACATCCGGGTCAGCACGCAGGAAGGCTCTCATGGCGCGAGCAAAGGTAAACCCGATCTTGGGTTGCACTTGAACCTGTCGAAGGCCGGCCTGGGTGATTTCCACCGGATCCTCGGCCGTCCAAATCTTACGCTCCGGTGTGTTGATGAACTTCAATCCGGAGTGCAAGGTCGTTGTTTTACCCGATCCTGTCGGCCCCACCACCAGGACGATTCCGTAGGGTAACTGGATGATCTTTTCAAACACTTCTTTATTGCGCTTCAGGAAGCCCATGGCGTCCAGCGAGATGGGGTCCCCCCCACCCAAAATACGCATGACCACATCTTCGAGTCCACCAGCCGTGGGTAGAGTGGCCACGCGAAGCTCAATGTCTCTTCCCCCGAATTTCTTGAATTGTATTTTCCCATCCTGAGGAAGTCTTCTCTCGGTGATGTCCAAATCCGACATGATCTTGATTCTGGACACCAGAGCCCGTTTGAACTGGTAGGGAACGGTTTGATAACGGACGCAGGTTCCGTCAATTCGAAAGCGAATTTCCATCGGCTTTCTACCCGGATAGGGTTCCAAGTGAATATCCGAGACCCGCTGGTTATAGCCGTCATTGATGATCTTGTTGGCCAACTGGGCGATGGCGCTATCGCTTTCCGAGTACTGTTCGCTCTCTTCTTCGGCCGAGGCGTCAGTACCCAGCTCGGCCATGATGTCTTCCATGGAGCCTTCCTCGCTCGGACCTCCAAAGAAGTATTCAATGTATTTGAGGATATCCTCCTTCAGGCCTACGCAGTACTCGATCTGAGTGGTCTTGAGCAAGGTCTGGGCCATGTCCCGTTTGGCCAGATGGTTGACGTCATCCATCAGGACACTGATGGTGCCGTCCTTGTTTTTTCCCAGAGGGACCCAGAAATTGGTCTGCAGGTAGGTTTTTTTCAGGTTGTGGAGCAGCGCACCCGGTATCTGAATTTTGTCATCGAATTTCACAAAGCGGCATTTGTAAAATTCGCTGAGGGCCATACCGATGCGGTCCTTGGGGACCCTGTGATTCTTCATCAGAATCTGTTCCACATCTTGTCCTGTCTGCCGCGCCTGGGTGAGGGTTTTGTCCAGTTCTTCCTGGGTCACCAAACCCTGGCTGGTCAGATAGTCAAAGCGGGTGGGACGTCGACGAGCCAGTCGTCGCTGATTTTGAAAGGCAATGGCCAGGATCTTGGCGATTTCTCCGGATGAGGTTTCGTCATCGCGCGTGAACCTGGTCCCGTCTTTGCGATTGATAAGCTGTAAAACGCCCAGCATGTTGCTTTCAAATTGGATGGGCGCTGCCAGGATCTGGGCTGTGCGGTAGCCGCTTTTTACATCCCAGCTCTTATCAAATTTCAGATCGGGATGGATGGCCTGAATCTCCGGGCTCTCATAGGCATCAGCGATATTGAGGACGGTTCCCGTTAATGCCGTGTAACCGGCGATGCTGGCAGCACTGATGGGGATTCGAATCTCACTCAGCTCAGTTCCGACCTTGAAGCGTGAAAAGAGTTCTTTGCTATTGGTATCGATGACGTAGATGGTAATTCGGTCGGCCCTGAAGAGGAGGAGAATGCGATCCTTGAGGTCAATGAGAATCGAATCCAGGTTATCGGCCGAGTTGATCTCATTGGTGATCTCTTGAAGGGCCTGCCGATAGACCAGTTGGGCCTTTAATTCCTTAACATCGGTAGCACCTTTTTCAGCGTATTGAAAAGACATGTTCGCACGATCTGAAGCGGTCAACAGCGGCTTCCAGGAGACACCCTGCTGGCCAGTTTAACCCTTAACTACTGTACTTTGTTCCATGGATTTAGATCAAATTGGGGCAAGGAGGCGAAATGAGAATCCGGGAGAGGGATTTCCAGATTTGATGGGCACGGGGAAAGGGTCTTCTGTGGGCTAATGATGGCCCATGACATCGCCTTGAATACGAAAGTGCGTTTTCTTCTCCTCACCTTTACCCCGTTTCAAATCTGCGGCTTGGATGCGCAAGCGAAGGTTGTTGGCACTGTCGGCGTTGGCTAGAGCCGAATCGAGGTCGATGTGGCCGCTCATGTAGAGGTCAAAGACGGACGAATCGAAGAGCTGGCAGCCCTCTTGTTCTCCCTGATGCATGGCTTCGGTGAGCAACTCGACCTGGCCCTTCCGGATCAGGTCCTTGATACGAGGTGTATCGAGTAGGATCTCAACGGCTGGGAGCCGCGTTCCGCTCATCGTCTTAACCAATCGTTGGGAGAGGATGGCCCTGAGATTCAAGGAAAGTTGCAGGTAGATCTGTCGATGGCGCTCTTCATCAAAGAAGTTCATGACACGTTCTATGGCTTGGCTGGCATTGTTGGAGTGAAGTGTGGCCAGAACCAAGTGACCGGTCTCGGAAAAGGCGATAGCGGCTTCCATCGTTTCCGCATCACGGATCTCACCGATGAGAATCACGTCGGGTGCCTGGCGCAAGGTGTTTTTCAAAGCGGCCTGGAAAGAGACCGTGTCGTATCCAACCTCCCGCTGGGTGATAACACATTGCTTGTGGGTATGGAGAAACTCTACGGGATCCTCAATGGAGATGATATGACCCGGCGCCGTGGTGTTCCGATAGTCGATCATGGCGGCCAGCGTACTGGACTTACCGCAGCCTGTTGAGCCCACAACCAGTATCAAGCCCCTCTT
>JAZFTY010000345.1:0-2992 GCA_036446935.1 Acidobacteriota bacterium
CCCTGATGAAGAAAGTTATCGAATACATTCAGGAAAACCACGACCGGTACATCGGGGAATTGAACGAGTTCTTGAGAATTCCCAGTGTGAGCACCGATCCGGAACACCATGAGGCCGTTAAAACCGCTGCCGAATTCGTAGCCAAGCAACTTCAGGAGGCGGGCATGACGACCGTGGAAATCTTCCCGACCGAGGGCCATCCCATTGTCTATGCCGAGCGGCTGGTGGAAGCGGCAAAACCCACCCTTTTGGTGTACGGCCATTACGATGTCCAGCCGGTTGACCCGATCGAGCTTTGGGAATCAGCACCCTTTGAACCGACCATCCGCAATGGCGAGCTTTATGCCCGGGGAGCAGCCGACGATAAGGGGCAGGTCTTCATCCACTTCAAGAGTGCTGAAGCATTCCTGAACACGGGCCGGCAACTTCCGGTAAACATCAAGTACCTCATCGAAGGTGAAGAGGAAATCGGCAGCCCTCACTTGGACCCCTTCATTGAAACCCACCAAGATTTGCTCAAAGCCGATGTGGCCATGGTTTCAGACACCGCCATGTTCGCCCATGGGGTTCCCTCAATCTGCTACGGACTTCGAGGCCTGACTTACTTTCAATTGGACCTACAGGGAGCCGACACCGACCTCCACTCGGGATCCTTTGGAGGCACCGTTGTGAATCCCGCCTTCGAACTCTCCAAGATCTTAACCGCGATGAAAGATGAAGCAGGTCGGATCACCATCCCTCATTTCTATGATGACGTCCGCGAATTGACGGAAAGAGAGAGAGCAGAGTTTGCTCGCTTGCCCTTTGACGAGGCCAGTTACAAGCAGGCCATCGGCCTGAAGGAGCTATCGGGCGAAGAGGGATGCACGCCTCTGGAACGGCTTTGGGTACGACCTACCTTTGAAATCAACGGCCTGGAGAGCGGCTTTACCGGCAAAGGTGCCAAGACGGTCTTGCCCGCCAAGGCCATGGCAAAGGTGAGCATGCGGTTGGTTCCCGATCAAGATCCCGAAAAGATTGCAGATTTGTTCGAGGATTACGTCCATGCTCTGACCCCCTCATCGGTACACCTTGAAACCACCCGGATGCATGGAGGGAAGCCCTGGGTTGCTTCGCTGGATCACCCGGCTCTGAGGGCGGCAACTCAAGCCATCAAGAAGGGATTCGGCAAGGAGCCGGTGTTTCAACGCGAAGGAGGGTCCATCCCGGTGGTGGCAACCTTTGCCGAACTCCTCAATATCCCCAGCGTGCTCATGGGCATTGGCCTGCCGGATGAGAATGCCCACGCCCCCAACGAGAAACTGAATCTGGATAACTTCTACGCTGGCATCAAGAGCTCCGCCTACTTTCTGGATGAGCTGTCCCGTTCCGGGCTGTAGGGGCGCACAGACGTGCGCCCTATAAGCCGCGTGGGTAAGTCGAGGCTTTCGGGCGCACGCTGTGCGCCCCTACCTATCCTAATCCAGATATTTCGTGGAGAGTTCAAAGGCAACCAGGGAAACCAACAAAGCAGAAACGGTGAGCAGGGAGAGTTCGCTGAACGAGCCTCGGTAGAACCTCCAGGCCAGAACCCCGAAAAAGCCAAACCCATAGCTCAGCCGAATCCCCCACATTCGAACCTCCGAACCATGGGGGTACTTGACCATGAAAAGGATGAACCCTCCGGTGGCCATGGTGAAAAAGAAAAGCGAAACAAGACCCAGCATGGAAGTGACTTCTGACGCCGGGGGGCGGCTCTCACACCCCGACTGTTACTCCACTCGATGTTGGCGAATGTTCACACCGGCTTCCTGGAACAATTCAAAAGACGTCTCGTTCAGGGGATAATCCAGGTTGTAAACGACCTCTACAATGCCCGCATTGATGATCATCTTGGTACACGTCAAACAAGGCGCAAAGGTTGAGTATAAAGTCCCATCCTTGACGCTCATACCGTGATAGGCAGCCTGGGTGATGGCATTCTCCTCACCATGGGAACAGAGGCATTCGTCCAGAAGCGTTCCGCTGTCGGCGAGGTTGTTACAGCGCGGACACCCGCCTTCATAACAATTCCTGGTTCCTCGTGGAGTTCCGTTATAGCCAGTGGAAATGACTCTCTTGTCGCGGACGATTATAGCAGCGACTTTTCGTTTCACGCAATTACTGCGCAGCGACGCTACTTTGGCCAATTTCATGAAATACTCATCCCAACTCGGACGTACCAGATTACCCATCAACTGCGGCAACAACTCCGAAATCTGATCGGTGAGCTCAGAGAGCGAACGGTTGTTGGTGATCTTAAAGTCAGCCTCCGCTTCACAGGCTGCAAGTTGTTGTCCGTAGGAATCCTTGCTGGCTTTCTCCCGTTTCTCCAGGTCCAGGAATTCTTCAAGCGTGGCTGCGTCACTCTCCCGCTTCCGTTCGCGAATTCTTGCGAAGCGGACTTCCGCGTCGGCCTGAATCAAGACCAGGTAAAAGTCGGGTCGGGTCCTGAATACCTTCATCTCCTCCGGATGCCGGAACGAGTCCACCACATAATTCTTGTCCTCCTCGATCTGTGACAGAATCCGCTGAGCCAGAACGCCGTTTCCCTCCTCACAACGCAGTTCTCTTCCCACTTCAATCAACCTGTCGCGTGTGATCTCCAACCCTCGACTGCGCACTGTTTCACGAATCACGTCCGATAGGGAGTAGGAGTAAAAACCCTTGCATTCAAGAAATTTAACGACCTCTCCTTTGCCCGATGCGTTGGGACCCGTCAAGCCCATAATCATGGCCCCTTTATAACATAGTTCCTTGAAAACACGGCCCCTTCCTCTGTGCTATATTCCAAGGCAATGGCATTCCAAGGCGTGGACTTCCTGGGGCTTGAAGACCTCCTGAGCGATGAGGAGAGGCTGGTACGGGACAGCGTTCGCTCCTTCGTGGAAGATCAGGTCATTCCGATTATAGAAGACCACTACATGAAGGGAAGCTTCCCATCGGAATTGATCAAGCCGATGGGCAAACTGGG
>JAZFTY010000346.1:0-3642 GCA_036446935.1 Acidobacteriota bacterium
CATCAAGGAAATGTCCCAGGAGTTCGGCCGCGATCCCGAGAAGCTGGATCTTCTGGTTCGGGCCAATCTCGAGATTTCAGATTCCCCGATAGACAACGAGCGTGCCGATTTCACGGGGACGCTCGAGCAGATCAAAGGGGACATTACGGCAACCCGAGAGCTGGGTGCGACGGATTTGCTGTTTGACGTGCAATTCTCGCCGGGTGCCGACTCGGTGGATCAAATGGTGGAGTGGATGGAGCAGCTCCGGCAGCTTGCCCGGTAGTTCCTGTCTTGTCCAAAGGACCTGTTTTAAACTCGAGGGAGAAGGAATTTCTAAGCGCTGGGCGGGTGGCTCATCTGGCAACTACCGGCTCCAGGGGACACCCCCTGGTTGTACCCATCTGCTATGCCTTTGAGGATGCGGAGCTATACTCCTCCATTGACGCGAAGGCCAAACGAATCGCACCTCTCCTGCTGGAAAGGGTTAGAAACATTCGTGAAAATTCTTATGTTTCCATTGTCGTCGATCGATACGAAGAAGATTGGTCGCGGCTGGCCTATGTTCTGATTCGAGGGAGGGCAACGATTCTTACCCGAGGCCCGAGACATAAAAAAGGTGTCCATCTTTTGCGCATGAAATATCCTCAGTATCAAGAGATGGCCATAGAGGAACGACCCATCATCCATGTCGCCGTAAACCATGCAAAGAGCTGGGGAGTTTTGTAAGCGCGTCTGGAGTCATAGAATGAGCCCCATGGAATTTCATTACGAGTACTCTCCCATCGTTGATCGAAAGCCCCTCAAGTGGCCCAACGATGCCCGCATCGCTGTCGTCCTCACCGTCAATGTGGAATGCTGGGATCCTGTTCCCGAGAAGGGAAAGCTCTCTTATCCGGGCGGACCCAACTTGCTCCCCATCCCGCTGCCGGAGGGGGTTCCCGATTGGGTCAATCATACCTGGAGAGAATATGGCCACCGAGTTGGCATCTGGCGCATACTGGAGGTCTTTGACCAACACCAGATTCAGGCGACTGCCACCCTCAACACGTCACTGGGCAAGCGATTTCCCAGGATCCTCGATGAACTCAAGAAGCGTGACTGGGAACTGGTCGCTCACTCCCGGGTCGAAAACGATTTGCTGGTGAACTTCACAGGGGACCGCGAGGCCGAGAAGGCCTATATCCAGGCCACGCTCGCAGAGTATGAAGAGGTTGTGGGACGCAAGGCGAAGGGTTGGCTCTCACCCTCGGTAAGCCCAACCGTCCATACTCTGGGGATTCTGGTCGAGGAGGGCATTGAGTTTTTCTGCGACTTTGTCAATGACGATCAACCCTATCCCATTCAGGTGGGAAGCAAGCAGATTCTATCGATCCCCTATACCACGGAAATCAATGATTATCCTCTATTCATGCGTCACTTCCATTCTCCTCAAACCGTTTTCGAGATTGTCCAAGCCCAATTCGATACCCTCTATCGTGAGGGAGAAGTGAGCGGACGCATGATGAACGTGGGACTGCATCCGCATGTCGTGGGTCAGCCTCATCGGATTTCCACGCTGGACCGGATCCTGACCTATATGAAGGGTCAGGAAAAAGTCTGGTTCACCAGTCGCGAGGAGATCGCAGCCTGGTATCGGGACAACTATCTCAGCTAAATACTGTAGCCCGTGGAGATGAAGAAGCCGGAGAGAAATCGGACCAGGAATCTGGTCCTGCCCCTGATGGTCATGGTCGGCGTGGTTGGGGTTTGGGAAACCCTGGTTTGGAGTTTCCAAATGCCCACCTATATTCTCCCGGCCCCCTCGCAGATCTTTCTGGGTATGATCAATGATCTGGGTCTTCTCTGGGTCCATGCCCAGGTCACGACCATCGAAATTTTAGTGGGATTCGTGATGAGCCTGGCCATTGGTGTTCCTTGCGCAATCCTGATCGTTTACTCGAAACCTTTGGAGAGCGCCCTGTACCCCTTATTGGTCTTCTCTCAGATGGTTCCCAAGATCGCAGTCGCACCCCTGTTTCTCATCTGGTTCGGTTTTGGGTGGGCGCCCAAGATCCTGCTGGTGGTCTTGATTGCCATCTTTCCCATCATTATCAACACCATCATCGGGTTAAAATCGGTCGACCCTCAGGCGATCTTGATGATCCGATCTATGAACGCCAGCCCGGCGAAGATCTTTTGCAAGGTCACTTTTCCCAGCGCCCTTCCCAGCATATTTGGTGGTCTCAAGGTCGCCATTACCCTGGCGGTCATCGGTGCTGTGGTAGCGGAGTGGGTGGCTTCGGAAAGAGGGCTGGGTTATCTGTTGCTCTCAGCAGGCGCCAACTTCCAGTCCATTCTTCTCTTTGAAGCGCTGACGGTGGTGACCCTGATCGGGGTTTTGCTGTTCCTTCTCATCGATGTGCTGGAACGTCGCTTTGTGCCCCAACGCGGCGGCGAGTCCTGGTTGCACGGGTAGGCGAGCTAGGGCAGGAAGTCGTTGGTGAAATATCGGGCGACATCCCATCTTTCCTTCAGGCCCAGATATTGAATTTGCAAAGCCTGCAGGTCTTCCCACGTTCCCCTGTCGTGGTACCCGAAAACCGCCTGGGTGTCCTCGGGCTGAATCAACTTGAAAAATCGCTGGAGCTGCAGAAGGGCCACTTGAGTGTCGGTTTCCGGATAAGCTCTCTTGAGGGCGGCGACAGCCTCCTCAGGGCTTTTCAAGGAGGCCTCTATACTGCTGGAGGTAGCCTTCAGAAAGTCTCTGACCAGTTGGGGGTCGTTCTGGAGGATCCTGTTGTGGGTAACCATCACATTGGAGATGGGATTGATCCCCCAGTCCGAGTAGGAGAGAACATCGATTTCATGACCCTGGGCCTCAAAAGCAGGGGGCTGGGCGGTGATGGAGCCCGTCATGGCATCCACTCTTCCTGTCAATACCAGCCCTTCCTTGGCCTGGGCGGCAACCTGAACCACCTGCACCCTGGAGAAGTCAGCATTGTTCTTTTGCATCAGGGCCGGTAGCAGACTGAGGATCGGATCGTTGACCCCGGTGGTGGCAGCCAGAGACTTCCCTTCCAAATCTTGAGGGGAACGGATTCCACTCTTTTTGAGTGAGACGATGCAAAAAGGTGTTTTCTGCTTGATCACCATGATCGATTTCAGAGGGGCGCCTTCCTGGATGCTGCGGATCAAAATTCCCGCGTCCAGGTAACCAAAGGGATGGGTTCCGGCGGCTACAAGCTGAGCCGTGTTCCCGGAGCCCTTGCCCCCCTGAATATCGAGCAGGATGCCTTCCGACTCATAGTAGCCCCGTTCCCTACCCAGGAAATAAGGAGCGTGCTTTCCCACCACAATCCAGTCCAGTCGCAGAGCTGCCTTTTTGCCTTGGGCGCTGGGGCCCGGCTGACTGGAAGAGCAGGCTCCTAAGGATCCCAGGACTCCGGTGGCGAGGGTCCGGGCTGCCAGTCCCAGGAAGCGCCGTCGGGTGGTATCGAGAGCCAGGTCAGTGGGTATCACCAGGGTGGGTATGTATCAGGCCGCGAAAGGGGTGTCAATCAGAGGAAACTCACTTCATTTCAGCAGATCGCTCACTGCCGCGCTCATCGAGGCGGGAAAGGCGACAATGATGACTCGCTTCATAGCGGTTAAATTGTCAATTCCCCACGGGCACTTATCGAT
>JAZFTY010000347.1:0-2807 GCA_036446935.1 Acidobacteriota bacterium
TGGGAATACGGGCGCTATCAGCTGCTATGAAGGCGTCTTTGGTCCCGTCCTGGGAAAAATTGTCGGCATTGATGATCACCGTGTTCAAATGAGGAAAATATTTCTCCAGCCCCGCAGCGACCTGGCGAACCACGAATTCGATGTTGTCTGCCTCGTTGTAGGATGGAATTCCCACAGCAAGATCTAGCGTATTGACATTGAGCATAGTAGGCTCCTGGTAAAGAACAATGCTGGGTCTTTCTTTTAGCTCCATATGGAGTAATGCGAAAAACAGGGGAAAAAGGGCTCACCGTCACCCACTTCCACACATAAAGAGGTCCCCCCATGGCGAATTTTGATGGGATCGTGGTGGGTGCCGGAGTAGCCGGTTCCACCACCGCTGCATTGCTGTCCCGACAGGGTTTTCGCGTCCTCCTGGTTGAAAAAGCGAGCTTTCCCCGAGAGAAAATATGCGGGGAGGGGCTTATGCCGGCAGGGGCACGTATCCTTGATGAACTCGGAATCCTTTCCGAGCTGCGGGCCCAGGGAGCTCAGGCCTTCTCGGGAATCCATTTTCACCTCCCCCGAGACCGTTGCCTTGAACTGAACTTTGGTGAAGTTTCTCCAACAGCCCAGGGATGGGTGGTCCCCCGGATGATTCTGGATGAAAGCCTGGCCCGGTTTGCGGAAAGACAGCCCGGAGTCCAATTGTGTGAGGCCTTTAGAGTATTGTCCGCTCAAACCGGCCCAAGCCAGGTGGAAGTGACCGGCCTCTATCAGGGTCAATTACAGACCCACAAGGCAAGGTTGCTGATCGGTGCCGACGGTATCCGATCCCGCTTTCACAACGGGTTTGGAATTGACCGCCGGAAACGGCGCACTCGCAGATTTGCCCTGCGGACTTCCTACGACCAACTACAGGGAACGGGCATGGTTGAGGTCCACTGCTGTGAAGCAGGAGAAGCCTACGTGGCTCCCATGGGCAACGGATCGGCTCGGATCACCCTGCTCCTTTTTGGCACGCCCCACAGTCCCCGGGGAGCAGCCTTGTCGGACCTCTATTTTGAAAAGCTGGGTCTCTTTCCACGCCTGATGAAACGGCTGAAGAGTCCCTATCCCCAAGGCCCAGTCCAAAGCACTGGAGCCGTCAGCTTGGAAGTCTCGCGCTGTCACGGCCATCGACTGCTCCTGGTGGGCGACGCCGCAGGAGCCGTCGATCCGGTCACGGGACAGGGTATGACGGTGGCCTTAAAAGATGCCCAGTTGGCCTGCCGGTTTCTCAAGGAGCGACTTCACGAAGACAGGCTCAGCGAGCAGGATCTTGGCGAATACACTCGAGCACGCAACGACTACTTTCGTCCTGCTTTTCAACTGGCTCAAATGCTGCTTTGGGCCGTTCAATACCCTTTTCTCACCCGCCAGACCCTCAAGGCCCTCTCTCGCAACAGGACCCTGAGACAAGCAGTCCTGAGAATGGCAACGCTGTAGGCCCGCAGGCTAAAGCCTGCGGCTCTGATGGAGCGAGTCAGAACCGAGCCGTGGGCTTTAGCCCACGGGCCCAGTCGGTTTCAGGCAGAAAGCTGGCGGATCTCTTCTTGAAACTGTTTCATGAAAGCCATTTTCTCATCATGGGGCAAAAACGATGAGCGAATCCCTTGCAGTGCGATTCGGTGCACTTCTTCCTGAGTCAATTGAAAGAACTGGGCGGCCTTCTGAAATTCTTCGCTCAAAGAAGTCTGGAAAAGCCCGGGATCGTCGGTGTTCAAGGAGACCGGTACTCCTCGCTGGAGAAGCAGCCCGAAAGGGTTGTCTGAGATGGGCTTCCAGGCCCCGGTCATGAGATTACTGGTCAGACAGACGTCCAGACCAATGGCGTGCTGGCGCAGGTATTCCATCAGCTTTGGATCTCGGGCGGCCTGAATGCCGTGGCCAATGCGATTGGCACCCAAAACGAGGAGAGCATCCCACACCTGCTGGGCGTCACCAATTTCTCCGGCGTGCACATGGATGTAGAGCCGATGAGCCCTGGCCCAGGAGAAGATCTCCTGATATTCCTTCATCTCAAGAGATTTCTCATCGCCGCAAAGGCCGATCGCCACCACACCCTGGTCTCGGAATTCCTCTGCCAACTCAGCGGTTCTCCGCGCCCATTCGGGTCCAAACTGACGCACGCAATCCAGGATCCATCGAATCAGCGTTCCCTGATTCGACTGGATCTGTTGGCTCCTCTCCAGAAGAGCCTGAAGAATGTCCTTGCCGTCTCGTTCATATTTCCAGGGAATGGAAGGTGTGTAGATGATCTCAGCATAGCGAATGTTCTCCTGGGTGAAGTATTCACCCAGCCCATCCAAGACCTTCACATAGTCGGTCGGCTCCCGCAGGTGTTCGCAGACAATGCGATAAGTCTCCAGAAACTCGTAGAAATCCTCATACTGAAAGAGCTGTCGCTCGAGTTCCTCCTCACTGAGCGCGCTGTACTCCGTCCCATACTTCTTGCTCAAATTTCGAAGGCCGGAAGGAGTCACCGAACCTTCCAGATGAAGGTGCAGCTCAGCCTTTGGGAGGCTTTTCAGGTACTGAATGCTGAAGAAATCAGCCTCTGAAAGCTTTACCTTTTCTGGGTTAGGAGCCAAGCAGTTGGAGCTCCTTGAGATAATCGATGGTTTCTTGAGAGATGAAGTTCTCGAAGGTTTTCAATTCTTTTTCGGCTGGGGCCCGTTTTCTCATTTCGTCCCAGCACATGGGGGAAACAAAGATGAGTTCTGCTTCCTCGATGATCTTTTCAATCAGTTCCTCTCGGTTAATGGGTGCAATCCAAAACTGTTTCT
>JAZFTY010000348.1:0-4216 GCA_036446935.1 Acidobacteriota bacterium
AAGTGCAGGACATCCTCAGGGGAAGTGCCAGCTTTGAAATACGCACGACTTTGGACGAAGAGTTGGAGTTGACGAGCTCGCATATTATGAGTCGGGCTGAGCTTGAACAACAAATCCGCCGTCTGGTGAATTGAGCCCTTAGCTGCCTTCCCTGAACCACTCCCGAGTGTCTTGTCTCAGGAACTTTGGCCTTCAACTCCGTACAAGGCGATCAAATCGATAAACTCCTCATCCTCGAAGAACTTTTCAAATGCGGTGTCGCTCATGAGCCGGCGCCCATCTGAGAAACCCGCTGAAAGTGCTTTTCCCAGATATTCCAGACAAGATTCCTTATTCCCCAATTCTGCAAAGACTCGAGCCATCTGATACAGCCTTTCCTTCGTCACCACCTCGGCGGATTGCGGTGTAAGCTCAATGACATCCGCGTTGTCCAGGATGTCAGGGTCAAGTTCCAGTGCCTTCTGATAAGTACGCAGGCCCTCCTGGTACTTTTCCTCCCTGAGATAAGCTTGTCCCAGATTAACGTAGAAATTTGCTTCTTCCGGCTTTAATCGGATGGCCTCCTGAAAGGAACGGATTGCCCGCTTGTTCGATTGATTGGCCAGATAGACGATCCCTATTGTATTGTGGGCGGAAGCGTAACCGGGCTCGAGTCGAAGAGCACGCTCTATTGCCTTTTCAGCCTGAAGAAATTGCTGCAAGCGAGAGTAAGCAATGGCCAATTTATTGAAAATGATTTCGTTGTAGGGATTGAGACGCGAGGCTTCCAGGTACTTGAGCAGTGCGAAATGACTCTGTCCTGCCCCAGCCATCTCATCTCCCTCGGCCATCAGACGATAGGAATGCAGGACATCCTCTCGCGGAACGGGCAGCTTGACAATTCGCTCCGGACCGCCACAGGCCGCCAAAACCACGACGGTCATGAGCAAAGCACGTGTGAACCCCATTTTTGTATTATTTTATCATGGACTTCCATTGCCCAACATGGATTCCTCGATTACAATGATGTGCGTTTGAAGATAACTGTATGACCACAACAAAGAGTAAAGCGACTCAGATCCAGAAAGCTATCGACGAGTTACTGAGTCAGATCATTGATGAGTGGTACGAACGGGTATCTCCCCACTATGTCACCCACTCGGTCGGGTCCGGCCGCCAGGCAAGAGAAGAAGAGTTAAAGTGTTTCCACGATAAGAACGGGCACCGCATCAAATTCGACAAAGATGGGCTCGATTTCACCTACGGCCTGAAGAGCCAATGGGCAGAGGAACATTGCGTCATTGAGATCAGTGTCAACAATAAGGTCGAAAATTTCGACTACCTGGACTTTCAACGACGCCTTGTCGCCCACTATCAGACAACGGGCAGTCTAAAAGTCACCACTCCTTACCAGCTGCGCGCCCATTCGTACCAAGAAATCTTCCAGCTGGAACCTAACCTGGAAGAGGCCTTCAGTGTCGAAAATCGAGAGAGAAAAGCGGACATCATGAGTCTTTCCTTCCGCCTCAGAGAGCGCTTCAGCGAGGAACTGGCTGCTCGTCCGGTCTCGGGTAAACAGCTGATCGAGGACTACTGTGTCTCACCTTTCCGAAGCGCCTACGCCGCCGTCTACCGCCGTCAGTCACGCTGAAGTTCTTTCAGAAAGGCGGAGGAGTTAACCATGTCCCACTGGCTGGTTTCGCTGGCAATCCTAGGCCTGTTGGTAGAACCCCAAGCACGAAGTTTTACCGACGAGCTCTGGGAAGAAAATCTCGACATTTACCGGGAGATCCTCGATCATTCCTTTCTAACAGGCCTTTCAGAGGGGACGCTCAGTCAAGAAGCCTTTTCTTTTTACATGATTCAAGATGCACACTATCTGCGTGAGTTCGCCCGGGCTTTGAGCATTACTGCCTCGAAAGCTCCGCGTGAAGAATGGGCGGCCTTGCTCAACCGCCATGCCGTGGACACCCTTGAATACGAGAAAACCTTGCATGAGAGTGTCTTTGCAGAGTACGGCATTTCAACGGAACAGGTGGCCCAGGCCGCTCCCTCCCCGGCAGCCTTTGCCTACAGCAACTTTCTCGTGGTCACGGCATACAGCCGGCCCTTCGCCGAGTCCTTGTCGGCATTGCTCCCCTGCTATTGGATTTACTGGGAAGTCGGCAAGCAACTAAAGACGAAAGGTTCCAAGGATCCCCTCTACCAACGATGGATCGACGCTTACTCCTCAGAAGAGTACGGCGATTCCGTGAAGGCTATTCTTGAGATCGTCAATCAATCGTCCGCTTCTGCCAGCCCCAGCGAGACCCTTAGAATGAAGGAGCATTTCCGCCACAGTGCTCGTTACGAATGGATGTTCTGGGAATCTGCTTATCAGCGGCAAGCCTGGCCGCCGGAAGGAAAATAAGATAACATCTCGCCAAACATCATGACTCAAAAGACTCTCAAAACCGCCTGGATTCGAACGACTGGAGAGACAGAAGCCACGGGTTATGTCAAAAACCTGTACGAGAGCTTCAAGAAACAACGGGGCTGGATACCCAACATTCTGAAGGCCACCACCATCCGCCCCGACGTCACTCGAGGCTGGGTGCCGTTCTTTAATACTCTGATGTATGGTCCTTCGGGTCTGAAACGGACCCAGCGGGAAATGATCGCGGTCGTGGTCTCTGCCGCCAATGACTGCTACTACTGAGTGGAAGCACACGGAGAGTTTCTCCGTGCTGAACTGGGTGACCGCGACCTGGCAGAAGCCATCAAAAAGGACTACCGTCAGGCCCCTCTGGATGAAGCCACTCGTGCCCTCCTGGACTATTCGATCAAGCTGACCCTGCATGCCCATACCTGCTCAGAGCAGGATCTCGAACAACTCCGAGGACAGGGATTCTCCGACGAGGATATCGTAGACGCGGTGGCGCTGATCGGCATGATGAATTACCTCAACCGCATCGCCGACGCCCTGGGAATTGCCCTCAATGATGAATACCGGGGAATTGAGCAATCCCAGGTGGGAGGGGGCGGGGAGAAGAAGAGCTGACCGGCTGACAACAGACAACAGACAACAGACAACAGACAGAGGAGCACGGAGGACTGACAGCTGACCCGTCTTGACTCCCTTGTCTATTTTCTATTTTAGTCCATTGAAACCAGATCCGTGACCTGACTTTTCAGGACCAGAGGCCGATATTCCTCCTCCAGCCATTTTCTATGGTCTGGATGGGACCGATAGGTTTGCAAGTCCTCTTCACTTTGAAATCCGGTCACCAGACCATAGGGAAATTCCGAGTCTTCCTGGGCCACCTTTCCCACCAACACGGTCCCCACCTGGGGAATGCTTTCCAGCATTTTCTTTCCGCTTTCCAGCAAGGCCGTCTTTTGTGCCTCGGAGACTTCCGGTTTGAACTTGAAGACCACCTGGTGAAAAATCTGGAACCGGGGTGCCGTGCTTTCTGATAGGCCCCCTTCGGCGGGTTGATCGTCGGCCGGGGGAGTGCTCGTTTCAACTGGAAAACTCTCGTACAGATACTTGGAAATAATCTCGGCTTCCCGGTCCAAACCGGCGGAAATTCTTCCCAACATGTCCCACACCGTTGCCTCCCAACCTTGCAGAGTCTTCCTCTGATAGACAACCATTCCCAGCCCATGACAGCTCGTGCAAATCGTCTGCACATAGCCTTTTCCCTCCCCGTCAGGGAGTTGGGCGGCCAGATCGTCTTGGGCAGGAGAGGCCATGGAAGAGCCCAACATGGAGCTACCCCCAAGAAGCATGAGTCCGCTAACAAGAATCGCCAAAAGTGTTTTCACATGCATCGTAAGTCCTCAATTTGTGCCCTTAACTGAATGAGCCGTCGTTGTTTTAGTGCCCGAAGTGTTCCTCCAGGTATCTGATGATCGCTTCTCCCTGCTGGCTTCTTTCACCCAGCATACCGTAAACGGTGGCTTCCCACTCGGCCTTCTCCTTCGCTTGCGCCAGGATCACTTCAAGACTGTGACAGCCGGAGCACTGGTTGATGACCAGCTCTTTGGCTGGACCCGAGGGAAAGCGAACGACCAGTTCTTCCTCCA
The DNA here is from genome assembly GCA_036446935.1 of Acidobacteriota bacterium. Taxonomy (GTDB): domain Bacteria; phylum Acidobacteriota; class UBA6911; order RPQK01; family JADFOI01; genus JADFOI01. The sequence continues at coordinate 4,048 of JAZFTY010000348.1, forward strand.
CCGCCTGATTGGTAATGGTCTGCTCCGCCTTTCCGGTTGCCACCAGGCCTTCCTTGAAAGGATCCAGCATGGGCAAATTGTCGCGATCGATGAGCCGTCCTGCGTAGATGACTTGTTCGATGGTTCTGCTATTGCGAATATCCTCCAGAGGGTTGCCAGAAAGGATCAG
>JAZFTY010000349.1:0-5424 GCA_036446935.1 Acidobacteriota bacterium
CATCAAACTGTTCCAAGGTCATGGTTTGAGCCCCATCACAGATGGCATTGTCGGGATCGTGGTGGACTTCCAGGAGCAATCCATCCGCACCCGCTGCCATGGCCGCTCGTGCCAGAGGGGGAACCTTATCCCGAATTCCAATGGCGTGGCTGGGGTCGACCACAATAGGCAGATGGCTGAGTTCGTGAATCACCGGGATGGCCGAAATGTCCAGAGTATTCCGGGTGTGGGTCTCAAAGGTTCGAATCCCTCTCTCACATAGGATCACGCGGTGATTCCCTTCCGCCATGATGTATTCGGCGGCCAGCAGGAGATCGGAAATGGTGGCACTCATTCCGCGCTTGAGAAGGGCGGGAATATCGGTCTGGCCAATGTCGCGCAGAAGACCATAGTTCTGCATGTTGCGGGCTCCGATCTGAATAATGTCGATGTATTCCTGGGCCAAGGGCAGTTGACTCGATTCCATAATCTCGGAAATCACCAGCAACCCGTGATTGTCGGCTGCCTTGCGAATACTCTTCAATCCCTCCTCGCCATGTCCCTGAAAAGAGTAAGGCGAAGTACGAGGCTTGAAAGCTCCACCCCGGATCACCCTGGCTCCTGCGGCCCTGATTCTTTCCCCGATCAGATTGCACTGCTCGTAATCCTCGATCGTGCAGGGGCCCGCCATGACCACCGTCTCGCCGCCGCCAATTGTCACATCCTTGATCTCGATAACGGTTCCCTCAGGGCGGAAGGCTCGTGAAGCCAGCTTATAAGGCTGGGTGATGCGGTGGACCTCCTGAACACCTTCCACCAACTCATAGTCGCGAGTGTCCACCACCTTGGCACCTACTGCCCCCAAAATGGTGCGCTCCACACCCGTGGAGCGATGCACGTCAAATCCCTGAGCGACCAGTTTTTCGACCACCCCTTCGATCTGACTGTCTGTAGCATGTTGTTTCATGACAATAACCATGGTTTGTTACTCCTTCTCTATCTAGCCCGGATTATGCATAGGTTCTTGTGACGAAGCGACGAAAGCGCCGACCTGACAAGGGCGGGGGCACCCGCTTGCGGGTCGGAGGCCCCCGCAAACGTACTGTAGGTACGTTGAGGAGGCCGACCGAGCGCAACACAGTCAGGGCTGATGATTTCGTCGCTGCAGTAGAGAATTTATGCATAATCCGGGTTGGGCATAGACGTGACTCCGAAATTATCAGGAGAGACAGAATATTCTCCAGGAAAGGTGCAGAAGATGGGAAATACTTTTGTTGTCAGACTGAAAAAGCGCAGGGCAAACTTCTCGAACCTGATCGTCCTGATCATGCTGGTAGCGATTCTGGGATACCTGGGTTATCGAATTGTTCCCGTGTACATGGCTCAGGAAGCCTTTCAGGAAGATCTGCTTCATCTTGCTGGTCGGGCTGTACTCGATTACCAGGACAATCGGACCCTTGCTGAGCAGGTGGTGCAGTTAGGTCAGGCAAGGCGGTTCAGTATTCAAGAGGAAAATGTCCGAATCCAGAGAATTCCAGAAAACCCGGAAGTGGGTATTGTGGTGGACTATACGAAAACCACAGAGTTTCCAGGCGGTTACATTTACGTGTTTCATCTGCGTTCTGAGGCCCAGGGTATACTTTAGCCCGGACTATCCATAAGTTTTCTACTGCAGTGCCCCAATCATCCGCGCTGACTGCGTTGTGCTTCCTTGGGCTCCTCGGCGTACTCAGGAGTACGCCTGCGGGGCCCTTCGTCGCGCGCCTTGTCACCGCGGCGCTTGCGGCACTTCGTCACGAAAACCTATGAATAAACCGGGCTTAGCCCGGACTCTGCATTATCCGGGCTAGCTCTCTCTTGTTCTAAGCCACAGCGATCGTTACTATGACGGGGAAGTGAAGACCTACGTTTCGATCGGGACCTGTTTTCTTCTTTTCACTGTTGCATTGGGTGGAGCAGTGTTTCTTCCACAGAACCCTCAAGAGTCCACTCATGTCGTCATCAGCCCAACCGCAGGGCTTCCAGGACAGGAGATTTCGCTTCCCATTTACCTGGAAGCCGCCACAGGAGTGGAGGTGGGATCCATAGCCTTGGATTTGGTCTTTCCCAACCAGCTGATCTCTTTTGTGACGGTTCAAGGGAGTCTTGTGAGTGAAATGGTGGGTGCCGAGATCACAGCGGAGGTTCGAGCTGATGCCGAGGATGAGAGCAAGTCGGTTCTCAAAGTCACTCTATCCATTCCTGAAACAGGGTCTCGACAGGCAATTCCCGATGGGTTGTTGGGATTTGTAACCGTTCAACTTGCCGAGGATGCTCAACTGGATAGCCAAATCGTACTCAAAACCCGGGGCAGTGCGATGACGACAGGCCCTCAGCCCAGGCCGGTAGGTGCTCTGACCATCCATGATGGAGTGATTTCCGTGGGGGAGGCTGTCTTCGCCTGCTTTTTCTATATGCACTAGTAGAGTTCGAGGACAGTCCCCGAATTCTGAGAGAATTCTTGGGACAGTCCCAAAACTCTACTACCACTCAGCCGCAGGCCCACCCTTTGTCACCTGGGCTCCCGCCGGTTGCATCCCGAATTCGCGAGCCAGGGAAGGAACCAGATGAATGGCCTTGCCTGCTACCATCGTCATCAGGACCCGAACATTTCCAATGTCCTCTTCCGGGATGGTCAAGTAGTCACGATCAATGACCATGAAGTCCGCCCATTTTCCTGGCTCCAAAGACCCCAACTGGGCTTCTTTGAAGAGATAGTAAGCTCCCCAGATGGTGGAGATCTTCAATGCCGTCTGCCGATCCACCCTCTGATCGGGTGCGTACACTTTCCCATCCCAGGACACTCGACGAATCATCATGTCCAGACCCGTGAAGATTGTGAAGTCAGTGGTTCCGAGGGCGCGATCCATCTCCAGAGTATTGTAAAGTCCTGCCTCGGATAGACGGTTCTTGGGTACGATCCATCCAGCCGCCGTTTCCCCATAGATGTCAAAGATCGCCGGCGAACCCTGGTAAATCTCGAAGACGTTCCCGCTGGCGTAGATCCCCAGCCGCTTGAAGGGTTGCACCTGGTCGGCACGGGGAAACATCTGGCTGTGGTCCAGGGCATGTCGCTTGGCCCGGATCTCCTCATCCGTCATTCCGGCGTCCTTACTGGCCTGATAGATGATGTTGATGATGTTATCGATGTCACGATCTCCAACCGTGTGGTGGTTGACGTACCGGTTTCCCCGTTTGATGTATTCGTAGAGAAGCTTGGCATAGTCGGAGCCTGGGCCGTAGGCACAGTTCCTGGCTGCCTTCTCGATTCCCATGCCTTCGATTTTCGCCAACTTGGATGTGGGGAGAACCCTTGCAGTGGTACAGGATCCACCTTCAATGATTCGACCTCCGACAAACCAGAAGTAATCGGTTCCCTGCCCGGTGAAGGTTCTCAGAACATCCAGGAAATAAGGATCCGAGTAAAAATGCTTGGTGCGCCAATTCCAACTCCATCCCTCTCGCACGGGCAGCTGGCCCTGGCGATCCAGGTCTGTATACACCCTGAGATTGGTGGGATTATAGGCGTTGGACGAGAAGGTGGTCATCCCATAACCAGACCACCACTCCAGACCCAGGCGCATCAACTCCACCAATTTGGGGTAATGATCTTTCATCACCACATCCCCGAAAAACCAACGCATGGCTCCGGCTCCACCCATCCCGGTGTCCTCATTGATCCGATTGACATCGGGCTGGGGGAACACCTTTCGAGATTCTTCCAGGGCTTTTTGATTCACCATCAGGGAGATGAAGACGTCTCTCAAGAGAACCGGGTTGTTGGGTGCCAGTGCATCCAATTGGGCCTTGGTGATGTGCGTTCCATCCAGGGCATTGAAGGCTTCAGGACTGATTCCTCCTCGCCCATAGGGCCCATTTCCTCGAGTGCCATACTCGTATTTGCGCCCCAAAGTAAACACGATATAGATCCACTGTCCCGGCCTGGCTATTTCGACCGCTTCAGCAAGCACGCCGGGAAGCGCCTTCAGATTTTCTTCCGGACTCCCCTCCAGGAAACGCGTTACAACAATGTCGTCGGTGAGAACGCTTTTCACCACTGTCGGTTCGACGGCGTTCCAATCCCAAGGATGTTCGTGGGTGAGAATCAGGCCCGGCAAAACCATGCGGCCTTTCAGGTCCATCACTTTGGTGTCTGGTCCAGCCAAATTCAGAATCTCGGCGCTAGTTCCCAGCTGGAGGATTTTCCCGGCCTGAACATGCATCGCTTGGGCAATGGTACCCACTTGAGAATTGAAGCCTGGGTCATCCACGGTGACGATTTTGCCGTTGTGGAAGATCATATCCTCGGCAATCTGGGCCTGTACTCCGTTGGTGCTCACCAAAACCAAGGTCCAAACCCATACGCCAATGCCCATCGCTCTTCTTTTCATGGCCTGTCTCTCCTGTTCAACGGAATTGAGTTGAAAAATCGCCGGTCTTCCCACCGATCTTCTCAAGATAAGGCTCATGGAGACTTATTTCAATTGTTTTTTGTAAGCCTTAGTGACACTTAGGGCCGCTTGACCTCGATCGTCCCCTCAAAATAGGATTGAACTAGATGGTAGACGAAGGTTCGAGTCAGGTCGGATGGTTCCTCGAGGGCTACATCGACAACAGTAAGGACTTTAAACGGTGGAGGGTGTATCCACTCCCCTACAGTGTAGGGAGAAACCAGGACAGCGATCTGTGTCTGCCCTTTGCCACCATCTCAGGCCGACACGCACAACTGTCCATGAACGGTACCGATTTGCAGGTACGAGACCTGGGCAGTACGAATGGGACCTTTCTGAACCGCACCAGGATCAGTGAGGATACCGCCCTGCGGGACGGTGACCTTGTCCATTTCGCAGAGTATGAGTTCCGCGTGAGCCGATGGGATTCGGCAACGATGGACTCCTCCCGAACCATTTTCAGCAATGTTTCCTCGGGGGAACTTTCCGAGCAACTGGTCATCGGAGTGCGTGAATTTCACCAAATGCTGGAATCGCAGGCGGTGGTTCCCTTTTTTCAACCCATCGTCAAAACCAAGGGAGGGGAAAGGATCGGGTACGAAGTTCTGGGAAGAGGTGATCAGGAGGGATTGGACCCTTTGCCCACAGAACTGTTTCGCATCGCAGCACGCTTCGGATTGGAAGCGGAATTGAGTAGAATATTCCGCTCTCGCGGGATTCAAGAAGCGAAGAAACTGCAGGGCTCCTTGAACTTTTTCGTCAACACTCACCCTGCTGAGTTGGGATTGCCGAAACTGATGACATCCCTCGAACAACTCCGTTTGGAAGCGCCTGACCTTTCCATCACCCTGGAAATCCATGAAGCTGCCGTCACCAACCTTGGAAAAATGCGAGAGCTTCGCGTCCAGCTGACGGATCTCGGCATGAAGTTGGCCTACGACGATTTCGGAGCTGG